>CACLEI010000005.1 GCA_902605935.1 uncultured SAR86 cluster bacterium
CATATCCCCTATGTTTGGAGGACAGGCAGTAAGAAAAGATGGGAGGCCTTTAGAAAGAGATCCTGAAAAAAGTTTTTCAAAAGCCCACTATGAACAACATACATCTGGAAAAGGTATTATTAAAATAAATGGTGAAGAATGGACTATCGATGGCTTAGGCCTTAGAGATAAAAGCTGGGGTCCTAGATATTGGCAAGCAATTGAATGGTATAGATGGTTAACGATTAATATAAATGATGAGATAGGATTTATGTTTAGTATTGTTCACCAGAGCGAAGATTCTGAAAGAAGAGGAGGGATAGTTCTTAAAGATGGCAAATATGAGATTGTTAAGGACTGCAAAATAGAGACTGAATATGATGATGATCATTTTCAAAAGACTTTTACGGCTTGGGCAGAAACTGATGAAAGTGAATATGAGGTTGAAGGTAAAGTTATCTCTTTGATTCCCCTCAGAAATAGAAGAAACACTCCTGCAGGAGATAGCCTTGTGACAAGAATTACCGAAGGGATGACTCAGTACACATACAAAGGTATTGTTGGCTATGGTATGTCTGAATATTTAGATCAAGTAATTGATGGTAAGCCTATTGGACCATGAAGATAAGTGTAGTTGACCAATCTCCTATTTTTTCTAATTCAAGTGCAGATCAAGCAATTAAAGACACTAGAGAGTTAGCTAAATATTGTGATTCTTTGGGATTGAACCGATTTTGGTTAGCTGAGCATCACGGGTCTTCTTCATTTGCTGGATGCTCACCTGAGATATTAATACCTAGTCTGGCATCAGAAACAGAATCGATTCGCATAGGCTCAGGAGGGGTTATGCTTATGCACTATAGTCCCTACAAAGTAGCAGAAAATTTTCGACTTTTAGAATCATTATTTCCAAATAGAATTGATTTAGGTCTTGGAAGGGCGCCAGGAAGCGATGCTTACCAGGCAGGTGCGCTTGCTTATGGTTCAAAGACAACTGGACCAGAATTTTTTCCGACAAAGATGAATGATTTAAAATCCTTTCTAGAAGGAAGTGTTTCATCTACAAAATCTTTCGAGTCAGTTAACGTTACTCCGGGACTAGGTGAATTGCCCGAAGTTTGGCTATTGGTATCCTCAAGACAGGGGGCGGAATATGCTGCCCATTTTGGTCTACCTATGGCACTGGCATATTTTATAGATCCTTCATGCATAGACCTCGCAGATGTATATCGAGATAACTTTCAGTCATCCATTTTTGCAGATAAACCAAAAATAAGTGTTGGCGTATTTTCCATCTGTGCTGATACTGACAAGGAAGCAGAAGAATTATCTTTAAGCGCAGCTGCATGGAGACTAAATTCTCAAAAAGGAATTTTTGGAACATTCCCAACTTTGGAAGAGGCAAAGGACTCTATTAATGGCGATCTTTTGGGAACAAATGATAATAGAACATTTGTAGGTACTGCACAGACTATAAGAGAGAAGCTTCAACCAATTTTGAACAAAGTTGAACCTGAAGAATTAAAAATCATCACTATATGTGAACCCTTTTCTGCCAGAGTAAGATCCTATGATCTAATTAAACAATCATTTGCTCTTAACTAACTCAATAAATTTAATATAAATGGAATTATTTAAATCTCGTCTTTTGAGTGAAGGCAGTATTTGGCATATAGGGAGTCTTAGCGCAGTCTATTTATCTCAAGGACTTTCTGGAGGTACTCTATTTGCCTTAACAACCTATCTTGTATCTATCGGTGCTTCCGTAAAAGATATCTCATTATTGTTATCTATAACAATGGTTCCGTGGACACTTAAAGTATTTCTCGGGCCAATTATTGATTCATTTACTTTAAGTAGATTCGGTAGAAGAAGATTTTGGATACTGATCAGTCAGGTTGCAATGATGTTAGCTGTCTCACCTTTAATCTTTATTGAGGTGACACAAGTTAACTTCATCCTTATAAGTTTATTGACGCTTCACAACACGTTTGTAGCAATATCAGATATTGCTATAGATGCCCTTGCTGCAGATAGTTTGCGTAAAGATCAAATGGCTAATGCAAATGGTTTCATGTGGGGGAGCAAGACCTTAGGTAGAGGTTTTGGGATGGCTTTGGCCACTTCTATTTTTTATGGGTATGGAGTTAATGAAGGATTCTTAGTCTTGATTTTACTGATGTCCTTAGCTTTCCTATTTCCGATTTTTTCAAAGGAGCTTTCCCATAAGGCTGGGCAGCAAGAGCAGTCCTATAAAGATCGACTTACACTTAATGAATTACTTAAAGGAGTTAGCCAAAGCTTATTAAATAGAAGTGCATTTGCAGCAATAACATTTATGCTTTTCTCAAACATCGGATATGGAATATTTGATGTAATTTACAACGAATTCTATATTAAAGTTCTGGGTTGGACTGGAGAGGATATAGGCTCTTTGCGGCCCTATGGCATGTGGTTAGGAGGATTGATAGGTTTATCTGCAGGTTTATTAACTATCTATATTTCAAAAAGATTTCTTCTACTATTTTTTATTACCGGACAAGCTTTTATCTTTCTCGCGGTAAGTAGTTTTAGTGCTGAGACTTCTGATCTGATTTCATCAATAGCTATCATTGGTGTAGATGCAGTTGACGCAGGATGGTCAGTTTTAATATTTTCTATTTTAATGGCACTTTGTACTTCAAATACCAGCGCGACTAACTTTGGGATTTTTATGGGTTTTGGGAATATATCCATGTTGATAGGAAACAACATCGCTCCCCTAGTTTTAGGTTCAGGAGATTATGGCTTTGCTTTTATAATTGCTGCTTTAACGCTAATTCCTTGTTGGCTTTGTGGTTACTATTTAACTAAGACTTAATCAAATTTTCTTTTATCAAATCTTACAAGTAGATTTGGGAATAGAAAGAAATCAATAATTAGCGCGAAAACAAAAGCGAGTATAGAAAACTGGGCAAAATTATGCATTGGAAGAAAGCTTACAAGATGCAGAACTGAGAAGCCTAGAGCTAGAATGACTGTCATAGCTATTAAAGCAAAGCCAACCGCCTCAAAGGCATATAGCACTGCATCTTCTGGACTCTTATTCAGTTCTTGCCTTGCTAAATCATATTTACTGAGAAGGTGCACTGTGAAGTCAACGATGATACCTAAAGTAGAACCCATTCCAACTGCGACCATGAAATCTATTTGACCATCTATGATTGCCCAGATACCGAAAGCACTCACAATTGGAAGGATATTAGGAAAAGATGAAAGAAATCCAAAATAAGCTGATCTAAAGAAAAATCCTATTACAGTTATGATTAAGGCCATACCTATAGTCACACCAATCAATAAAGAGTTCACTACGGCTTCCATCAAGTAGACAAAAATAACTCTGAATCCAGCAGGCTTTGAAATCGTACTTTCAAGATTGTTATCCTTAAGATATGTAGAAACCTTTTTATCAAATACAAGATATTCTTTAGAGGTCATTTCTCTTAATGTTGCAGCTATCCTAGTAGAGCCTCTATCTTGGCTTATCGAGGTATTAAGATCCAGCCCCATAGGAAGAGACATTTCATAGAAGAAGAGGTATTGAGAGGATAACTCTTGATCTTCAGGTATAACTTTCATCTCTAAATCATCTCCATGCATGCTTTTGTTGAGTGATTTCATTGTTCTTGCTAGAGATGTAACATGAGTAACTTCATTTTGTCTCTCTAGCCACATGGAAAAATTATCAAGGCTTTCAAGAAATTCTGGATTTGAAACACTGCCATTATCAGACGTAGCCTTGAAACTAATGGGGAAGCTTGCTCCAAGCTTTTTATCTAGCCATAAAACATCGGGTCCATAGCTAGTGTATTTCTCTGAATACATTTGAGTAGGATTCATATCTAACTTATTCATAGGAATTAATAAAATCATTAGTAAGCTAGACAAAGGAATTATCAAAAGAAAAGCCTTTTTATTTGACAGACTAAAAATTGCAATCTTTCTAGACAAGTTAACTTGTTGTTGAGTTGATGTCGGAATTTTTACGTTTAAAAATGATATGAGAGGAGCGATAAAAAAGATTGTGTAAAAGAATGCAAATAAAACACCAATAGAAATGCCATTACCGAGATCCCTTAAAGGCTCCACATCAAGAGCATTGAATGACAAAAATCCAATACAAGTAGTAACTGTAGTCAGAAAAAGAGGTTGAAGATTCAATTCTAAACTTTTTATCATTGAGTTTTTACTAGTTTCTCCTCTGTTGCGTTCCTGAAAATAGATCGCAAAAAGATGAATGCAGTCAGCTAGTGCAAGGGTAATAATTAAAACTGGGTAAGTAATTACCATTTGATTAAGCGCATTACCCAAAAGACCGACTGAACCGAAGGTTGATCCAATTGTGAGGATGATGACTCCAAAGGTCGAAAAAACTGCAGCAAGACTCCTTAGTACAAATAATATAGACAAGAAAATAACTAAAAACATTAGACTCATGACCGGTGGTATTTCTGCCTCAAGCATTTTTGGATCCATATATTCCTGATAAGGATTGCCTAATATTCTTATGTCTAGTTCAGGATTTTCTTTCTTAGCCTTATCAAGATATTCCAGAACATAATCAATAGTCACTTCTAGGTTTGCCTCCTTATTGGGCTGAGGGGGATCTATAACTAGGTTTATGATTGAAGTCCTCTTATCTTTAGAGATTACCGAGCCATATATAGCTTCCTCGCCTTCTACTAATAAGGATTTTTCCTTTATTTCCTGATCGGTTAGAAGAAGAGCATTTTCAATGAAAGGCTCTACTAATAAATCATCATCAACTGATCGAACATAAGAAAAGTTTGTAAGGCTATCGACCCTTACTGAAAATGGAGTCGTCCATGACAATTCAGTAAGTTTTTCTATTACATTTAAAGTTTCTTTCTTGAAAATTGTCTCTTTCCCTCCACTTATCGCGATAATTAAACTATCAGTTGGAAGAAACGTATCATCTATATCTTCCATTAACTCGGTAGCAGGATGTCCTTTCGGGAAAAATGTTTCTAAATCAGGATTGAATGTTAATTTAGATAGACCCTGAGATAATCCTAAGAATAATGCGATGCAAAGAACTATTGATAATTTCCTATATTCGATTATCAATCTAGCTAACACCTTTTTATTCATACCTATTAATCACCCATGTAATATATAAGTTCAAATCTCAAGAAATCGTCCTCTTTATAAGCCTGAAAAAGTTTGAATTCTTCATTATCCTCATTTGTATCATCGAAATAAAATCCTTCAATAGATATGGAACAACATATGCCCAACCTTCTAGATGCTTCCAATAGAAATCCTAGTTCTTCGGATTTTTCATCATAGATTATCCCCGATAATATTTGAGTATCGGATGTATCATTAATTGTAAGTCTTGTACCTATTACTGCTGGCGAGCTTGGGAGTCGATCATCATGATTTGCCTCTACAATCCATCCTAGATCAAGTCTAGAACCAAAAATACCCACTTGCGTGTACTCAAAACCATATGTTGCAGCTGTAAATCTATCCTCCTGACCGGACCTAGAGATAATTTCTGATTTAATAGCAAAGCCTCCCAATAAATATTGGAATTCAAATCCCGTTTGATCAATCACCTCATAAAGAGGAACTAACTCTTTCAGATTTTCATTCGTTAGAATAAACCTAGGTTCTCTTGAAGTTCCAGAAAAGTGAGAAATTGCTACTTCCAGTTGATCAAAATAATTGCTCCACCTAAAGGCAAAATCCATTCTTTTATTTTTTGCAGCGGATAAGTAATGAGGTCTATCAGTATCAACGATCATCGGCTGTCTGAGTCTTCCGTCATAACCTGAGAAAGTCCTTTCCCGAAAACCAAGCAAAGCATAGAAATCTATTAGGCCCCAATTTTCTTCGAATGACACCTTAACCATAGGTTGACCGAGTTTATCCTCGCCATCTAAACTTTCAACAGCATCAGTTTGATTGATTATATCTACTCTATGAGTTGTTTCTGTTACACCCCAAAATTCTTTACTTACCCCATATTTGATTTCTTTATCTTCTAGAATGTTGATTAGGTATAGCTCTTGTATGTCGACTAAGTTTCTCTCGGTGTCTATATTGTCTTTCCTTAACTTTGGTTTAAAGTGGAAAATGGAATCTTCGTTCTCATGAAATATTTCAGGTGATAATGTGAATGAGGAATGATTTTTTTCTTGTCCTTGAAGGCCAGAATTAAAGAAATATCTATTATCAAAAGAGTACTCTCCAATAATCTCTGCGTGAAGGGCAGGGCATAGGAAAGCAATAAATACTCCGAGAAATTTATAAGACATTTATCTAGATCTTTTAAGACTATTTTGGGTGAAATCTCTATCTGTAAAGCCACTATTAAGCTTCACATTCTCAAATAATAGGATAGAACTTTTTCCATTTTGATGGTTAATCATTTCCACTTTATGCGGTTGCCAAAAGAAACCTTCATATAATTTATATTCTTCAAATTTTTGAGTTTTCAGATGAAAAGATTTTCGATCAAAAAGATGTATCTTGTGAATTAGATAATTTTCTTGATCAATCCATACCAGTTGTTTTGTATATCCTGAATAAGGATCTAGTGGTGTTCTTTCAATAATAAAGCATTTGAGGTTCAAATAATCCTCTTCTCCAATATATTTATATTCATATTTTTCCACTTCCTGGAAAGAGAAATCTTCAAAGGAGAACTCACTTCCTAAAAATGGGCCAGATTTATTTTTTGAGGCGATCCTCTTTACTCTTTTTAATGCAGGCAAATAAAGCCATTGATCATCTGATTTAACCTTGTGTGCATAAGACAAAATTGCAACTCCTTTAACATCTCTGGGACTTTCAAATATTGCTATTGATTTATCTCCATCTCCTGGAACCTCTAATCTTTTGAACCTTAATTTTCTTGTGACTACATCACCTTTTCTATTAATTAAGTTCATGGTCATATCTGATGAACTATCTATAAATCCACTATTATTTTGGTCACTGAGTATAGCAATCTCTAAGGCGTCATTAGCATAGGTAGGATTAGAAACGGAGAGGACTATTGCGGAGAATATAAAAATTTTTTTTCCAAGATTTACTAAAGACATTATTTTCCTTTTATATGTCACTAAAGATACTTTTTTTGAATGCTTGAGAAATCTAGTGTACCAAATCCATCATCCATCATCTCCTCATAAAGCTGCATAGCAAGTTTGCCCATAGGGGTAGTTGATTTTGATCCCAGAGCCAATTCTGATGCTAATTTAAGATCCTTAAGCATTAAGGAATTTAAGAATCCACCTGAATAATTCTCACTAGCAGGAGCTGTCTCCATGACTCCTGGATAGGGATTATATTTCTCAAGAGACCAATTTCCTCCTGAACTATTCTTCATGATTTCAGAGAGAACTACTGGATCTAATCCATTATTAACGCCTAAAGCGAGAGTTTCGGCAGTGCCACACATATGGACAGCCAACAACATATTATTACAGAGCTTGGCAATCTGACCAGAACCTGATTCACCTGCATAAAATATTTTATCTCCCATGATTTTAAAAAGACTTAAACCTTTCTCTAGATCGGCCTGGCTTCCACCTACAATAAATGTAAGATTACCCAATTCAGCTCCCTTCACACCCCCCGACACTGGAGCATCAAGCATTGAAATGCCATGATTTTTAGCTATCGTTGAAATTTTCTTACTTATTCCAGGACTGATAGTGGATGATTCAATAATAAGTGTTCGCTTATTAATAACTTCAAGCAAATTATCCTCTAAAAATATTTTTTCTACTGAACTACCGTTTGGTAGCATTGTAATGAGAGCATCTATATCTTCTAAAACACCTTTAGAGTCTTGTTTAATCGACATTCCTAAATTTTCAGCATGTATGAGGGCTTTTTCAGATAAGTCAAATGCATTAACCTCGATTCCTGCCTTTGAAATATTATTAGCCATTGGCAGGCCCATATTCCCTAAACCTATAAAACCTATTTTTTTCATTTCAGAGATCCTCCAAAGGATTTTTATCCCAGGCTACATCAGTATGCCTATCAAGCCATTCTGACGGCACGTTTGATATTGAATCATATTTCCATTTAGCTTTATTATCTTTATCTATTATGAGTGCTCGGATACCTTCCTTAAAGTCACCCATCCTAGTTATTTGAATTGCCATATTAAGTTCAAATTGAAATACTTTTTTTAGATCTAAATGTGATGAATTCTGACACTGCAACCAAATCAGATGTGCAGATGTAGGACTCCCTCTCTTCAATGAATCTTTACCTTTCAAATACCATTCATCATTAGTTTTATTCGACATAATATTCTTAGCAACTTCATGAAGATTTGAAGCATTGGTAAGTGACTGAATGTTGCTTAATTCATCTTTGAGCTTGCTCTTCGGAAAATTATTTAATTTATTTGTGTAACCATCTTGGTGAACAATTGATTTCAATATTTTTAAGTTATCCTTTTTCATGTCTTTCCACTCGATTTCTTGGATCTCTTGAAAAAATTTTTCTAAATCTTCTGAGCTTAAAGAACAATCTGTCAAATTACAAAAAAGGGTATCAGCAGTATTCAATTGAGTTGAAGTTAGCATGATATAAAGACCCAATCCTTCTGGTAAATCTTTTATTACAGATGTAAATCCTACATCTGGAAATAAACCAACACCAATTTCTGGCATTGCAAATTTTGTTCTTTCTGTAGAAATCTTAAAACTACTTCCAAACATCAAGCCCGCGCCACCACCCATTACAATACCGTCTATGATGGAAATTATAGGTTTGGGAAAATTATGAAGCTTATAATCTAGTCTATATTCAGACTCAAAAAACGTTTCTGCAAAAATTGGACCGTCGGCAGAACACATCGATTCATATAATGCTCTGATGTCACCTCCAGCACAAAAGGCCTTATCCCCTGAACCGTCCAATATGATCATTTTTATTTGGGGATCAGCTTCCCATTTGTCTAATAGTTTTGATATCTCATTGACCATATTTAATGTTAATGAGTTTAATGTTTCAGGAGAGTTGAGAGTTATATGGCCGATTCTAGTATTATTTTGGCACTCAAGTATCTCTACTAATAATTCATCATTAGGCATTTTGCCAGTTTGGTTTTCTTTTATCTAAGAATGCTTCAACACCTTCTTTTTGGTCTTTTGTATCAAATAAATTTACAAAAGGTTCAAGTTCTTCTCGATAAGGTTCGCTAGAAAGACGTGCTTTATGAATTAACTCCTTGCACTGTGCAATGCTAATAGGACTTTGGTTAGCAACGGAAGTGGCAATAGATAAAGCGGTTTCTAAAGCCTTTCCATCTTCGACCTTTTCTTCAATTAACCCAATTTTAAGGGCTATATCAGGTCTAATTTGTTCACCAGTTAAAATAATTTTTTTAGCCCAGCCTTCTCCAACTAGTCTTGGTAGTACTTGAGTCCCGCCTCCGCACGGCAATAAACCTACTTTAGGTTCAGGCAGGGCAAGTACTGCTTTTTCTTCAGCGACTCTAATATCACAAGCTAATGCACACTCGAGTCCTCCTCCCATAGCAAATCCATTGATAGCGGCGATAGACACACCTCTAAATTTACTTAGCGAGTTGAAGGCTTTTGAAAATGCATTACTCATTTCCTTAGCTGCATCTTTCCCTCCTTCTTGGAATACTTTAAGGTCAGCTCCTGCAGAAAAGAACTTTTCTCCCTGTCCAGTTATAACTAAAGAAAAGATCCCATCATCTTGATTGAGATGCTCAATAATTTCTTCTAATCCTGCTAGGCTCTCAAGATCCCATGTATTAGCACTAGGATTATTTATAGTAATCTTGGCAATATTATCTATTTTTTCGAGTATTAATTTTTCAGTCATAATTTTCATTGGATTATTGAGGCTGCATCTTCCATTATCATTCTTCGCCCAATTATCATTTTCATAATTTCGTTAGTACCTTCTAGTATTTGATGGACCCTTACATCTCTTACATATCTTTCTAAAGGGTACTCTTGAATATATCCGTAACCTCCAAATATTTGAAGAGCTTCATTGCAAACATTAAAACCTACATCAGTAGCAAATCTTTTTGCCATTGCTGAATAGATGGTTGCTTCAGAATCATTTTTATCAACTTTTGAAGCTGCAAGTCTTGTCATAGTTCTGGCTGCAATAAGCTCAGTGACCATATCAGCAATCTTGAATTGCATAGTCTGAAATTCAGATATCTTTTTCCCAAATTGTTCTCTTTGATTCATATAGATCTGGGCTTCTTCTAATGCAGATTGAGCTGTTCCTATAGAGCAGGTTGCTATATTTATTCGACCTCCATCCAATCCTTGCATAGCGATTTTGAAACCATTACCTTCTTCTCCTACTAAATTCTTTTTAGAAACTTTCACATCAGTCAAAGACACCAATCTTGTTGGTTGATTTTTCCAACCCATCTTAGGCTCATTTTTCCCATACTCTATGCCTGGTAAGTCAGCTGGAATCAGAAAACATGAAATACCTTTCGCACCTGAATCACCCGTTCTGGCCATCAACACAAGACAATCTGTAGCTCCAGATCCTGATATGAAAGCCTTTGAACCATTTAGAATGTAATTATCACCATCTTTCTTAGCTGTAGTGCGCAAAGAAGCGGAATCTGAACCTGAACCAGGTTCAGTCAAACAATAAGAGGCAAGCTTCTCACCTGAGCTGAGTTGAGGAAACCATTCTGTTTTTAATTCTTCTGAACCAAATTTACTGACCATCCAAATCGCCATATTATGAATTGTCATAAAAGCTGTAGTGCTTGTGCATCCTTGGGCTAACTGTTCAAAAACTATTGAAGCATCCAGTCTACCTAAACCCATTCCCCCTAGATTAGTATCAACATAGAGTGATAAGAAACCTAACTCTCCAGCTTTCTGAAGAGTTTCTTTAGGGAAAAAAGCTTCTTTATCCCATTCAGCAGCATTAGGTTTCAGTTCTTTATCAGAAAAGCTTTTTGCTAAGTCCCTGTAATGTTTTTGATCAGAATTTAAATCGAAATCCATGAACTACTCCAGATTGATGGTTAAGTTTTTTGTGCTTTCCTCATCTTCTTCAAACCATCTTTCAGTTACAGTCTTGGTCTCTGTATAAAACCTAACTGCCTGCTTCCCATAGGCATGAAGATCTCCATAAAAGGATTGTTTCCAACCAGTAAATGAAAAGAAAGGTAGTGGAACAGGTATAGGTACATTTATTCCTACTTGGCCAACTTCAATTTCATGTCTGAATTTTCTTGCAGACCTGCCAGATGCTGTAAATATAGAAGTCCCATTACCGTATGGATTTGCGTTTACTAACTCTATTGCCCCTTCTAAAGTGTCAACTTCGATGCAGAGTAAAACAGGTCCAAATATCTCTGTTTTATATATTTCAGATTCAGTCTTTACACCAGAAAATAAGGTAGTACCAATCCAGTTCCCATCAGGAAATCCTTCAACCTCACAATTGCTTCCATCTATTAGGCATGTTGCTTCGCTTTTTCCTTTTTCTATCAAACCAGTAATCTTTTCTTTAGCTTGAGCGCTAATGACAGGGCCAAATCCAGATTCTTTTGAGTCCCATGGACCTGGTTTCACGATTTCCATTTCTTTCTTAAGGTCTTCGATCCATTCCTTCGAAGAACCCACAAAAACAGCTACACTAATCGCCATGCATCTTTGACCTGCGGCTCCAACTGAAGCTCCCACTAAACTATCAATAGTTTTATTTTTATTCGCATCTGGCATCACAACCATATGATTCTTAGCCCCAGCGAAAGATTGAACTCTTTTTAGATGTTCAGTTCCTGTTTTATAAATATATTGGCCAACGGGAACTGATCCAACAAATGAAATAGCTCTTATGTCAGGATGTCTAATAAGCTGGTCTACTTGATCTTTACCGCCATGGATTACCTGCAGGAGATTTGGAGGTGCACCAGCTTCTGTAAAAAGTTCAGCAAGTTTATTGGAGGTCATAGGATCTTGCTCAGAAGGCTTAAGAATAAAAGTGTTGCCACAGGCTATCGCCATCGGGAACATCCACAGAGGTATCATGGCAGGAAAATTGAATGGAGTTATACCTAAACAAACACCTAGAGACTGAGTATAACTGTAAGAATCTATTTCTCTTGCAACATTTTCAACAGTTTCACCCATTAATAAAGGAGTTATATTCGCTGCTTGCTCAACGACCTCTATACCTCTCCATACATCACCTTTAGCATCTTCAAAAGTTTTTCCATTCTCTTTACTAAGGATTTCAGCTATTTCATCTTGATTAATTTTTAGAAGATCTTGATATTTCATCATGACTCTAGATCTTTCAGGGGGAGGAGTTTCTCTCCAAGAGAAAAAAGCTTCTTTAGCAGAAGATATGGCACTCTCGATTTCTTCATCGGTAGCGCATGGAGCTTCGCAAAGAACTTCTTGTGTGGCTGGGTTTAGAACTTCAATCCAATTTTTTGTAGTACTCTTAACTGAGCTGCCGCCTATAAAGAGATTCAATTTTTCAGTCATAAAGTATTTCTTCTTAATTTATCTGAAGTATCTTACTATCTTTCTTAGAAACTGATATAAATTGAATTAAATCGCGGGGAGAAAAAGATGCTAAAAACAAGAATTACAGATTTATTTGGAATAGAACATCCAGTGATACAAGGTGGAATGCAATGGGTTGGATATGCCGAGTTGGTATCGGCGGTATCCAATGCAGGAGCGTTAGGAATTTTAACTGCGTTAACCCAACCTACACCTGAAGATTTAGCGAAAGAGATAGATAGGACTAGAGAAATGACCGACAAGCCTTTTGGAGTAAACCTCACTGTACTGCCAACTATCAATCCTCCTCCTTATGAAGAATATGCTCAAGCTATTGTTGGGTCAGGGGTAAAGATCGTTGAAACTGCGGGACGCAGTCCAGAACCCTTTATGGAATTATTTAAAGAGTATGACGTGAAAGTCATCCATAAATGTACTTCAGTAAGGCATGCTTTAAAAGCTCAATCTGTGGGTGTAAGTGCAATAACAATTGATGGTTTTGAGTGTGCTGGTCATCCTGGTGAAGATGACATTCCTTCCTTAGTTCTTTTACCACAAGCAGCAGAAGCTTTAGATGTACCTGTAGCGGGCTGTGGAGGATTTAGCGATGCTAAAAGCATGGTTGCAGCATTAGCTCTAGGCGGAGAAGCAATAGTCATGGGCACTCGATTTATGGCTACTCAGGAAGCTGGTATACATCAAAATGTTAAAGAAAAAATGACAGAAGCAGATGAACTCTCTACAAACCTAATGTTTAGAACAATGCACAATACAGCAAGAGTTTTTAAAAATTCAATATCTGATCAAGTAGTTGAGATAGAGTCTACAGGTTCTGCTACCTTTGAGGATGTTAAGGACCTTGTAGCCGGACAAAGGGGAAGAGTCGTTTTTGAAGAGGGAGATCTAGAGCATGGCATATGGTCGGCTGGAATCTCAGTAGCGAGAGTTAAAGACGTGCCAACTTGTAAAGAAATGGTTGCTAGGTTAGTTTCAGAGGCAGAGGAGATCATAGACGGAAGACTGCAGTCGGTTAAGGCTTAAGGAGATATCAATGGAAGATGTGAAAGTATATATGGTTGTAAACCTTGAAATTGAAGATAAAGATACTTATCTTAAATATGAAAAAGGTTTTTTCCCTATCTTAAAAAAACATGGTGGTGAGTTTTTAACATTTGATGACTCATTTAGACATCTGGAGGGGCCAGAACCTCTATCTGGAGGTCGAGTAATAATATTTTCTTTTCCATCTGAAGCTGCAGCAGACGGATGGTACAATGATCCCGAATATCAAGAACTATCAAAGTTTAGAAAAGAAGGTGCTCCATTACGCTCATTGAGTCTAATAAAAGGTTTACCTCCAAGGTCCTGATTTATTCAAAAAAAGTGAAGTAAATTAGAAGAAGAAGCATCACATCAACAAACATCAGCACACTGATTGACGTACAGCCATAAGATATTTCTTCTTTGTGTAACGATTTATGGATTGAGAAGGAAAAGTATAAAAAAACAAGAAGGAAAAAAATTTTTATCACTGAATCAAACCCATTTTTTTGCAATATCCTTTATAGCTGCTGCCAAATCTAATGGCTGGTCCAATAGGACATGATGAGCTGCTTTTTCTATCGCCAACATTGGAGTATTCTCAGGAACATTCTCTCTCATAAAATTTAGAATTTCATCTGTCATCATATTGCTTTCAGTTCCGTAAATAATTCCAAGATTACATTTAAGTTCAAAAGCTTGATTCTTTGTCATATGAGAAAAACCTAATTTATCAAATATTGTATCGTCAAATTTCCACTGATACCCATCTTGAACTTCTCTGATAGACCATTCAGCTATGTATTTAACTAAAAATTCATTTTCACATTCCTGCTCTGGAGTCAGCCTAAATCTCTCCAAAATAGCATCTCTTGTAGGGTAGGTTTTTATTCTTCTTATAGGCCCACTTCTTACATGAGTTGAATAGTCATAGGTTGGTGGCCTGATGGGTGAATCTATCATTATTATCCCCCCAAGCTTTTTGTCAGATATAGTGCCAGCAAAAGCACTCATGAAACCTCCCATGCTGTGTCCACAAATTATTGGATCAGATATCTCAAAAAAGCCACTGTCTTCAGCTACTGATAAGATTTCTTTAGCATAAAGTTTAGCAGAGTAGTCTTCTCTATGATCACTATCACCCATACCGGACATATCTATTGCACTAATTTGAAAATCTTCCAATAATAATGGAGCTATGAAGTCCCACCAGTGAGAATGACTTCCGCTGCCATGAACTAGAACCATGCCAGGTTTAGTTGCGTCGCCCCAATGTTGATAGTGAACAGTTCCATTATCGACATCTATACTCCTTTGTTCCTTTGGTATGGACAAGGCTTCTTTAAACCATTCAGGATGAGAATTCATCATTTAGACATTCCTTTGAAATAAATTTATAGTTAATTAAGTTTTTGAAGATGCTAGTCTATTATAATCTTAGACAATAAGGACGATTTATGAAAAATCCATTACAAGGTGCAAATACTCAGATGGCAGACCCGAATGAAGAACCGACTGTTCCTCAGGCTGCTGCAACAGTTTTATTGGTTAGAGATTCTAAAGACGAAGGAATAGAAGTCTTTTTAGTTGAAAGGGCATCTAAGGCAAATTTTGGAGGTGCTTTTGTTTTTCCTGGTGGAAAAGTAGATCCAGAAGATGGCTTGGATAATATGGAGGCAATAACAACTGGCTCATCTGATCAGTACCTTTCTAATATTCTAGGTGAAGAAAAAGGAGGGCTAGCATACTGGGTGGCCTGTATTAGGGAATGTTTTGAGGAAGCGGGAATATTAATTGCATTTAGGGAAGATGGCTCTCCATTCGATCCCTCAGATTCTAATGAAAGGAAAAGATTTATGGAGTATAGAAATAGACTGAATGCTGGAGAAGCTGTATTGGAAGAGATGTGTAACAATGAAAAACTAACCCTTGCTACTGAAAGACTTGCCTATTTGGCCCATTGGATAACTCCTAAAATAGAAAAGAGAAGATATACAACTCGTTTCTTTGTGGCCATTGCACCTCAAGGTCAAGAAGGTCTTCATGATGGCTCAGAGAGTGTAAATAGTTTATGGATTAGACCTGAAGATGCTCTGCAGCAACAAAAAGATGGAAAACTTTTGTTGATAATGCCCACTATTAAAAATCTTGAGAGTATTTGTGGTTACTCAAATGTCGAAACACTCCTAGAGGATAAATCCTCAATAGACCCATTAACAATTCCTGCAATTGAACCTAAATTTTTTATGGAAGATGGAAAAATGGTAGGACTTCTTCCTGGAGATGAAGGTTATGAGGATCATTAATGGAAGCTGAAAAGGTTATACAAATCTCCCCTTTAATAAGAAGGATAACCGCTGGCAATGGAAGTGTTTTTACTGGCCCTGGAACAAATACCTACTTAGTAGGTAATGAAGATGTAACAGTTATTGACCCCGGACCTGCTATGCAAGATCATATCGATGCCATTTTAGCTGCCTCTAAAAATATCAAACAAATACTCGTGACTCATACACATCCAGATCATTCTCCTGGAGTTCGTTTACTTAAAAACAAGTTAGATATTCCAGCTTATGGCATGCTTACGAACTCTACGAAAAATCAAGATACAACTTTTAGCCCGGAAAGAATTTTAGAAGATGGGGAATTGCTTGAAGAAAATGAATTTTCTTTAGAAGTGGTTCATACGCCCGGTCATGCCTCTAATCATCTCTGCTTTATTCTGAAGGAAGAGAAATTTATTTTCACAGGAGATCATATTATGAGTGGCTCTACTGTCGTTATAGGACCGCCAGATGGGAATATGAATCAGTATATAAAGTCATTAGAAAAACTTAAGAACTATGATCTTAAAAAGATAGCACCAGGTCACGGTGATATATTAGAAAACCCTCATGAAGTAGCTGACTGGATAATCAGTCATAGATTAGAAAGAGAGAAGAAGGTATTTTCAGCCCTCAAAGAGGCTTCTCGAGGAACGCCCGAATCTTTGGTAGAACGGGTTTATGATGATGTAGATTCCTCTTTATTTCCTATCGCAAAAGCTTCGCTTTTAGCCCACTTAATAAAACTTGAAGAAGATAAGGTTATTGCAAAAGAAGGCGAAGAATATATTTGGCAAGAACTTAATTAATTTCTACTCCTGTGCCGGCTAGAGCACAATAACCATCAGGATTTTTAGCTAGATATTGCTGATGATAATGTTCTGCATAATAAAAGATACCAGCTTCCTTAACTTCAGTCGTAATTGAGCCAAATCCATTTAGGTCTAATTGAGATTGATATTTTTGTTTTGTCTCAGCAATGATTTCTTTCTCTTCCTCTGAGGAGTAATAAATGCCTGATCTATATTGGGTACCCATATCATTCCCTTGTCTCATGCCTTGAGTAGGATCATGATCTTCCCAAAATGTTTTTAGTAATGATTCATAACTTATAATTTTAGGATCATAAATAACAAGCACAACCTCATTATGTCCTGTAAAACCGGTACAAACTTCTTTATAGGATGGATTTTTTGTAAAGCCACCTGCGTATCCGGCTGAAGTAGTATAGACGCCATCTAATTCCCAAAACCTTCTCTCGACACCCCAAAAACATCCCATTCCAAATATGGCTTGTTTTAGGTGATCTGGAAAAGGACCTTTTAATGGCGTTCCCTTTACAAAGTGGTGCTCTGGAACTTCAACTTCCTCTTCTCTGCCAATCAAAGCTTCAGATTCAAGAGGTAGGATGCTTTTTTTATTTAGTAAATCTATTAGCGACATTATTTATTCTCTCTATTTGCAATGAGTTCATCAACTACAGATGGATCTGCTAAAGTTGTGGTATCACCTAAGTTATCAATTTCGTTGGTGGCAATTTTTCTCAATATTCTTCTCATAATTTTACCAGATCTTGTCTTGGGTAATCCAGGAGCCCATTGAATAATATCTGGTTTAGCAATAGGTCCTATTTCTTTTGCAACTAGTTTAACTAAATCAGATTTGAGGCCTTCTTCTGGCAAAATACCAGACATCAAAGTTACATAGCAATAGATTCCTTGTCCCTTAATATCATGTTCGTAACCAACTACTGCCGCTTCAGCTACATCTTGATGAAGAACTAAAGCACTTTCAACTTCTGCTGTCCCTAATCTATGACCGGATACATTGAGTACATCATCTACTCTTCCAGTTATCCAATAATATCCATCTGAATCCCTTCTCGCTCCATCTCCAGTTGTGTAGTATCCAGGATACATTGAGTAGTAAGTATCTATGCATCTCTGATGGTCGCCATATACCGTTCTGATTTGTGAGGGCCAGCTAGATTTAATGACAAGATTTCCAGAACCCTCGCCTATAATTTCTTCTCCACTTTCGTCCAGCAGAGCTGGCTCAATTCCAAGAAAAGGTTTTGTTGCACTTCCTGGCTTCATCGAAGTAAATCCTGCTACAGGGGTAATCATCATGGCTCCAGTTTCAGTCTGCCACCAAGTATCGACTATGGGACAAGAAGAATCTCCAACAACTTTAAAATACCATTCCCAGGCTTCAGGGTTAATAGGCTCTCCCACTGTCCCTAAGATTCTCAGTGAATCTCTGCTCGATGATTTAACAAATTCATCACCTTGTGCCATAAGAGCTCTTAGTGCAGTTGGTGCTGTATAAAAAATATTTACTTTGTGTTTATCAATAACTTCCCAAAATCTTGAAGGCGAAGGAAAAGTGGGTATTCCTTCGAAGATTAATGATGTTGCACCATTTGCTAGAGGCCCATAAACAATATAAGAATGCCCCGTAACCCAGCCAACATCTGCAGTACACCAATAGATCTCATCATCCTTATAGTCAAATACAAGCTTGTGAGACATAGCCGCTTGAAGAAGATATCCACCTGTAGTGTGCAAAACTCCTTTTGGCTTACCTGTTGATCCAGATGTGTAGAGAATAAAAAGAGGATCTTCGGAGTCCATTATTTCAGGCTCGCAATTGGAAGGAACACTCTTTGAAATTTCTTCAAATCTAACATCGCAGTTCTCATTCCATGAAATCTCTGCTCCTGTTCTGGTGATGACTAAAACAGTATGGACATTTGGACATCCTTGAAGAGCCTCATCGACACTCTCTTTAAGAGGAACTGTTTTTCCTCCTCTTAAGCCCTCATCAGCAGTCACAACAGTTTGGCAATCAGAGTCCAGGATACGGTCTTTTAAGGACTCAGGGGAAAAGCCTCCAAAAACAACAGAGTGAATCGCCCCAATTCTCGCACAAGCCAACATCGCATATGTTGCTTCGGGGATCATTGGCATATATATACAAACTCTATCGCCTTTTCTTACATTCCTGGCTTTAAGGACATTCGCAAATTTACATACTTCATCGTGAAGTTTCTGATAGCTAATATTTTTTGTTTCTTCAGGATTATCTCCTTCCCATATGAAAGCAGTTTTTTTTGCATTTTCAGGAAGATGTCTGTCAATGCAGTTCACAGAAGCATTTAATTTTGCATCTTTAAACCATATGATTTCGCCTTTCTCTAAATTAGTCTCTTTTACTGTAGACCATTTATTATTCCAACTTAGATAATTCTCAGCCTGGGAAGCCCAAAACTCTTCTGGTTTGCTTAAAGACCATTGGTATAGTTCTTCAAATTCAGATTCTTTTATATTCGAATTCTCCAGAACTGATAGGGGAGGGTTATAGATTTTATCTTTAGTCATGAAATTTATATTAATGCAGGTGAGGGATTAAAGTACATTTTGGAACCTTCTGGTTTATTAAAATACTCAAGTAACTTTTCCAAAAGAAGGTTGTAATCGCTTTTATCGACTTGCAAGTCTAAATAATCCGAATTTACTATCAAAACTGGCGATCTATTGTATTCAAAGAAAAATTCTTTGTATGTCTCATTTAATAATTCTAGGTAGTCAAAACTGATTGTTTTTTCCATTTCAATCCCTCTATGCATAACTCTTTCATATAGAGTTTTTGTCTCAGCTTGAAGATATATAACCAAATCAGGAGACGGAAGATCTATGGCAAGATACTGATAGATTTGTTCGTAAAGCTTTAATTCTTCTGCTGAAAGGGTTGCCTTAGCAAACAGTTTGTCTTTATCTAAAAGAAAATCTGAAACCCTATTAGATGAGAAGATGTCTTCTTGTTTAAGCTCTTGGATTTGTTTTACTCTTTGAAAAAGAAAAAAAAGTTGAGTTGCTAGAGCAGCTTGTGACTGATTGATATAAAAATCAGGTAAAAAAGGATTTTCGGATGGTCGCTCCAAAAAAGTATCATAACTAAAAGAGTCTGCAAGAAGTTTTGTTAAAGTTGTTTTTCCGGCGCCAATAGGTCCTTCTACAGCTATAAATGTAGGCAACTTATTATACTTTTTTATATCTACTTTACCTTTTTCCATTTGCTAGGTTATTACAAAATATATCTTATCCTAACTTCAAAACATTTGAGTATTTTTAGGTTTGAATGGCTTTAATTTGCAATTTTTTTTGTCCACCAAGCACCAACGCCGCTAAGATCTTCTCCTGATTTTTCTCTCAACAAAAGAAAATCATAAGAAGCTCTAAATCTAGGATGCTTAATTAAAATTTTGGATTTTTCAGGTATTCTTAATAACATCACTTGCATCTCCCATGTCTCTTTTATGGATTTTTGAATTCTACCCGGGATAAAGCAATGTTCATTATGTCGTTTGAGTATTATGTTTGCTGCTCTTGTAATCTTTGGAACCTTTATTTTCTTTGAATTGAGTTCACCTACCTTATTTATTAAGGCAGGCCATAAGAATACTGAAAATAAAAAGGATGGAGTTAGTGTTTTATCCTCATGAAATCTTTTATCTGTGTTTCTTAAAGCATTAAATATAAATCTTCTATCTTTCTTGGCATCCAGATAGCCTCGCGTTACAGGGAGGATATATTTAGTAATTTGATACTTTTGCATATCTTGCATTATTGATTCCGCATTTCCCGTTAGAAACAATTTTAGTGTTTCTTCATAAATTCTTCCTGGTGATATTTCATTGAGTAAGTGCGAAAGTTTGAGAATTTCTTTCTCAAGTTTGAGCTCAAAAGTCAGATTTAGCTTAGACCTGAATCTGATGGCTCTAATTATTCTTACAGGATCTTCTCTGAATCTTTTTGAACTATCTCCAATTGATCTGAGCACTCCATTTTGTATATCTTCGTAGCCACCAACGAAATCAATTACATCCATATTTCTGATATCTAAATATAAAGAATTAATTGTAAAGTCTCTTCTGAAGGCATCATCTTCTATGTTGCCATAGCTATTATCTCTGAGAATAATTCCTTTTTGAGATTTTCTAGTATCCCTATTACTAGATGATCTAAACGTAGATATTTCTGTAATATTTCTACCGGATCTTGCATGAACTATTTTAAATCTTCTTCCAATGATTCTTGTTTTTGGAATAGCCTTTTTTATTTCTTCTGGCGTGGCATTTGTAACTACATCACAATCTTTTGGTTTTAGTCCCAGAATTGAATCTCTTACAAAGCCGCCAACTATAAACGCATCGAACCCTGAATTATTTAGTTTTGCGATGATGGAATTAGCATCCTTATCAAGATGCTTAATATCTATACCATGTTTAGAGGCCTTGATGACCTTGGGAGAGTTGGTATTTTGGTTTAGCACCAAAACATTTTAGCCATATTGTTGCCTTTCATGAATCTCTTCGATGGTTTTGCAATCAATACATCTAGTTGCAGTTGGCCTAGCCTCTAACCTTCTAATTCCAATTTCTATCCCGCAGGATGCACAATATCCATAATCATCAGATTTTAGATCTTCAATAGATTCGCTAATTTTTGATAAAAGTCTTCTTTCTCTTTCTCTTGTCCTAAGTTCTAGAGTAAATTCTTCCTCATGTGTAGCTCTATCAGATTCATCTGGAAAGTGGCTAGCATTTTTTTGTATTTTATCTGCAGTTCGGTCTTGTTCTAGTTGTAATTGTTTTTTCCAACTAGCTAGTATTTCTTGAAAATGCTGTTTCTGTTTGGCATTCATATATTTTTCGTTCTTCTTAAGCGCATAGGGCTTAATTGAAGCTAGGAATTGAGACTCTTCGTAACGATCTACTTTCTTAGTTTTTTTAGATGTTACTTTTTTAGTTGATACGTTCTTTTCTGAACTTTTTTTAGCAGTTGTTTTCTTAGCAGGCTTTGTTTTAGTAGAAGCTTTTTTTGCCGATACTTTCTTAGCAGGAGTCTTTTTGATAGTCTCTTTTTTTATTGTTTTTTTCGCAGGCATTTTATGAATTTTCTAATTGTTTAATGCTGAAGGCGCAGCAATTTAGCAGAATAATTTTTCAATTGCTAGTAAAAGTTCTTTTAATTTCTTCGTATTCTTTTTTTGACAGTCTAGGCCCATTTTTTTGAACAATTTTAGAAGCAGCATAGCATCCAAATTTTGAGGATTCTTCAAGATTTTTTTGATTATTTAGACCATTTAAAACAGCACCAGCAAACATATCTCCAGCACCATTTGTATCTATAGCCTTGACCTCTTGTCCAGAAACAGAAAATTCATAATTTTCATCATAACCGATGCAGCCATCCGACCCTTTTGTAATGATAAGGTTACGAGTGTAATTTTTAAAATAACTAAAAATTTCCTTTTCAATAACACTACCGGCGAACTCCTGCGCTTCAGATTCATTACAGAAAATTAGATCGCAATTAATTTCTATGAGTTCTTCAAGTTCTTTCTTAAATGACTTCACTATAAAAGCATCTGACAAAGATAGAGCTACTTTAGTATTATGTTTTTTTGCTTGTGTTATTGCCTCTTTGAAAGTGTCATAACCTTCTGGAGAAGCAACTAGATAGCCTTCTAAAAATATGTAATCAGAATTTTTGATAACTTCTTGATCCACATTGCTGGTAGAAATATTAGAATTTATTCCAAGGTTTGTGCACATGGTTCTTTCTGCATCATCTGAGATCATAACTAGACATTGCCCTGAAGGTATTTCTGAATCAATCAATTCAGTAGTATGACCTATTCCATTAGACGACAAATCTTCCAGGTAAAATCTTCCGTTGTCATCATCAGAAACAATACAAGACATATGACAAGAAGATCCAAAAAGAGAGGCAGCAACAACTGAATTAGTGGCAGAACCGCCGCAAGCCCTATCAGGTGATTTCCCGAGATCCATGAGCTCTTGAATTAAATTAATCTGATCATCTTTTTCAATTAATGTCATGCCTCCCTTGGCTATACCTCTCTCTTCATTAGCTTCAACGAAATCATCGTCAATTTGAAAGGTTATATCGACTAAAGCACTACCAAGACAACAAAGATCATATTTCATTTTTTTACACAAAATTTTTTAAAAACGTAGACTGTGCCAAATGGAGCAAGTAATCAAGTATTAAATGAAATTTAAGCTGACAATAGGATTTTTTATCGGTTTTATTTCGGTAATAGTCTTTATTTTCACTGCCGCAACTGTTGCAGTTCTGGATTATCGAGTTTCATCTAAACTAGACGGAGTACTGTGGACCATACCTGCAAAAATATACTCACGTCCTTTGGAATTAGCAGAAGGTATTAACCTCAATAAGGATAATCTGATTAAAGAATTAGAAATGCTTTCGTACGAAAGGGTTAAAAATCCTGTGCAGCCTGGTGAGTTTAAATTTTCTAAAAATGATTTAAAAATATTTCTAAGAGGTTATTTAGATCAGCGCTCGGGTATATTTAATATCAATTTTGATGCTTCTGAGATCAAGGGAATTACCAATCAGTTGGGTATAGCCGAGGATTTAATAAAACTTGAACCAACCGTTATCGGTGGCATGTACCCCTCCCATATGGAGGATAGAGTGCTTCTTAATTGGCCAGAAGTGCCACCTATATTAGTCGATACTATTCTTGCAGTGGAGGATCAAGATTTTTTTAATCACTATGGGATATCATTGAAATCTATTTCACGAGCATTTCTAAGAAATGTGCAAGCCGGAGAGGTAGAGCAAGGCGGAAGTACTATCACGCAACAATTAGCTAAAAGCCTTTTCTTTTCATCTGAGCAGACCATCAGAAGAAAGGCTCTGGAAGCAATAGCTTCTTTGATAATAGAATTTCGTTACACAAAAGAAGAAATTCTTTTGGCATACATTAATGATGTATTCCTTGCACAATCAGGGAAGAGAGCAATTCACGGATTTGGGATGGGCGCACAACATTTTTTTGGCACTTCAATTCAAAATCTTTCTACAGATCAAGTAGCTCTTTTAGTAGGAATGCTCAAAGGGCCTTCTTTTTATAATCCAAGAAGAAATCCAAATAATGCCACTGAAAGAAGGAACTTAGTTTTAAGAGTGTTAAACACCAGTAATAAGATATCGGACTCAGCATTTGAAACATTAAAAAACAAAGAGCTTGGTGTCTCCTTACCAAATTATAGAACTGAGACACGATATCCCGCTTTTCATGACATAGTTAGGCTTGAACTCCAGAAGAATTTTAATGAAAAAGAACTTAGAACTAAGGGCTTGGCTGTCGAAACTAATTTGGATCCTGTATTACAAGATTCTTTAGAGAATAATCTTCAAAAAACTAAACTGCAGTTAATAAAAAAATATGGATCTGGATTAGAGGAGCTTGAAGGTGCTGCCATTGTTGTTGATATTTCCAGCGGTGAAGTCAAAGCTGTAGCAGGAAGTACTGAACCCTCTAGTTATGGTTTCAATAGATCTATAAATGCTATAAGACCAATAGGATCTTTAGTGAAACCTTTTATCTATCTAACTGCTTTAGATCAATATAACGATTACAACCTCACAACTTTATTAGATGATTCTAGGTTAAGTCTTATGAGTGGCGGTAAGCTTTGGGAACCTGATAATTTTGATAAGAAATTTCACGGTGAAATACCATTACACGTGGCTTTATGGCAATCTTACAATATAGCTTCAGCTAGGCTTGGATTAGATGTGGGATATGAGGCTGTAGAAAACATGTTTCTAAACCTTGGCATAACAAAGGATGTTCCGAACTATCCTTCCCTTTTTATTGGGTCATTTGAACTTTCTCCTTACCAAGCTATTCAAGCTTACCAGACTATAGCAAGTGACGGTTTTTACTCGCCGTTGAGATCAATTAGGCAAATCAAAGATACTGAGGGTAAGATCGAATTCTCTTACCCTTACAGTATAGATCAAACAATTAGACCTGAACCGGTAGCATTATTGAAATTTGCTATGCAACAAACCTTTGAACGCGGCACTGCTAGAGGATATTCAAAGAAGCAGATTCAATTATGGAATGCAGGAGGTAAAACAGGTACTTCAGATGATCAAAGAGATAGTTGGTTTATTGGTTTTGCAGGCGAACTTTTGGTTCTTGTATGGCTGGGATTTGATGACAATAGACAAACTCCCTTGACTGGACGAACGGGTGCTTTTCAAGTTTGGAAAAATTTCATAAATGATATTAAACCGGTTAAAACCATTAAATCTTCATTGCCACGTATCAATTATGTATGGACGGATATTGAGGATGGACTACGAAGTGGTAAAAAATGTAAAAATTCTATACTTATTCCTTTTATAGAAGGCACTGAACCGAATAAAATTCCAGAAGTCAGAAGAGAGTGTTCAAGTAAGATTGAAAATTCAAGAAATACTGTAATGGATAAGTTAAAACAAGTTTTTGAGGTGGGTCAGGGATGAAGTTAATTAAGTTATCACCAATCCTTTTAGTTGTTATTGGCCTATGGTCATGCGCGTCTAATCAAAACATGAGGGAGGTTAGTAATTATAAGATCCCAGTAGATGATTTCTCCAGAACTGTTGAACTCTTGATTTCTAATCAAGAGTTTTTGGAAGATGAAATTATGAAAATAAATTCACAAAATCCTTCTGTACAAAGGATACTTTTAGCTGCTGACTCCGATTTGAAACAAGAAAACTATATTAAAACTAATTCTGAACTTGAGAGGGCTTTTAGGATAACTAAAAATGACGGTGCTCTTTATCTGAGATTAGCACACTTAAGATATAAACAAGGGTTATTGAAGGAATCTGAATCCTTTGCCTCTAAAGGATTGATGTTAACAAATATTTCATCTTGGGAAAGATTACTCCTAAATGTTTATCTAAAAAACTAAGCCTAGATAGTCTTATTGCAAGTATATATAATCCGCTTCCCTTAAATGTGGAAGCATATTGATGACTAAAGTTGGAATTATAGGAGGATCAGGTTTTACTGGCGAGGAGCTAATAAAACTCTTATCTCTCCATGACTCAACCTCTTTAATAGCTATTAGCTCTAGAGAGCTAAAAAACACTCCTGTGTCAGACTTATTTCAAGGTTCTGATTTAAATTTTGTAGATCCGGAAGATCAGATCTTTTTTCAATGTGATGTCGTTTTCTTTGCAACTCCGCACGGAACTGCAATGGATAAAGCAAATTCTTTTATCCAGAAAGGAATAAAAGTCATTGACCTATCTGCAGATTTCCGACTGAAAGATCCTTCAATCTGGAAAGAATGGTACGGTTCGAATCATAGAGATTTAGAAAACTTAAAGAATTCTATTTATGGTCTAACTGAACTTAATGCTGAGTTGATAGAAACCAGCAATCTTGTAGCTGTACCTGGCTGTTATCCAACTGCATCTATTCTTGGACTGCTACCTTTAGTTAAGAACAAGCTTCCAATAGATTCAATTATTATTGATGCAAAGTCAGGAATTAGTGGAGCAGGTAGGACTACAGTTAATGAAAATCTAAAAGATGACATTCATGAAAATTTTAGAGCATATGCTACTGGAGGACATCGACATCTCCCAGAAATAATTGAAGTCCTTGAAGGAGTTTATGGATCATCTTTAAAAATTAATTTTTTACCTCACCTTATTCCCGCCATGAGGGGAATCTACTCAACAATATATGTTAATTTTGAGGATACTCAGAATAAATCAATAGAAGAGATTTATAGAGATTTTTACCAAGACTCACTTAATATTGAATTAATGTTAGATGGTCAGGTTCCTGAAATTCTAAAAGTTGCTGAGACAAATAATTGTCAGATAGGTATTTATCAATCAGCCATTGAGAATCAAATTGTAATCATTTCAGCTATTGATAATTTAGTTAAGGGAGCCGCAGGTCAAGCGATAGAATGCTATAATCTAATCACTGGTAATTATCAATTGAAAGGTATAAATAATGGTTGAGACTTATACACCCTCTTTAATGCAACTGACTGACGGAGCTGTTCATAAGATTTTATCTCTTAAAAATAAAGAGTCAGAATCTGAAATTTTAAATCTTAGGGTATATGTTACCGGCGGAGGGTGTTCGGGTTTTCAGTATGGATTTTCCTTTGATAAGACAATAGATGAAGACGACACCTGTATAGAAAAAGAGGGAGCTAATCTGGTTATTGACTCATTAAGCCTGCAGTATCTGCAAGGATCAACAGTAGATTATGTAGAGGATTTAACTGGTTCAAAATTTATAATTTCTAATCCGAATGCCACTACAACTTGCGGCTGTGGAGAATCTTTCTCTATTTAGAAGGTAAATATACTTTACCTAAGAATACTTTTTCATTGCTTCCTGTAATTGCACTCATATTAAATTTAATATTATTTACTCTTTTATATGCTAACCAAGCAAAACAAATAGCTTCTATGTAATCTGGATTTAGCCCAAGTTTATCTGTTGAGTAACATTTCTCTCCTAAAAGGAATGATATCCTACTCATCAAAAATTTATTATGAACTCCGCCGCCGCATATATACATTTTTTCATTGATGATTTTAAGTCTCTTCAAAGAATTTGAAAGACTGCTTGCAGTAAGTTCTGCCAAGGTTGCTTGAGTATCACGAGGATCTATTTCTTGCTTAAGTTTCGTAAGACAATCTTGAAGCCAAGATAAGTTAAAGTAATCTGGGCCAGTGCTTTTAGGTGGTTCAAGCGAAAAATAATTGTCTCTCATCATTATATTCAGTAAGTCATGATCTACAGTCCCTGATTTTGCCCAATTACCTTCGTTGTCGTAGTTACCCATTTTATTTTTCTTTGTCCAAATATCTAAAAGACAATTTCCTGGGCCAGTATCAAAACCTATTAATTTTGCGCCACCTAATAAGGAAATATTAGTAATACCTCCGATATTTATTATTACCCTCTTCTTATTCTCTATAGCGAATACTTCTTTATGAAAAATGGGAGACAAAGGTGCACCTTGTCCTCCTTTCGCAATGTCATCATCTCTAAAATTGGCAATAGTTTTTATGCCGAGCTGATTACTTATTAACTGAGGATTACCAATTTGAAGTGAAAAAGGAGGTATAGAATTAGGTTCATGTTTTATAGTTTGCCCATGCGAACCTATCGCTTCAATTTTTTCTTTTTTCAAACTGAGAGATGTAATAAATTCTTCTACTCTATCGGAAAAAAATTCGCCTAGTCTTAAATCTAAATCTTTGATTAGAGTTTCGTTAAGCTCTTTAGATCTTGTATTTTTACTAATTTCTTCCTTTAAATTACTCGGTATATCGTAATTCTTTAGTCCAATAATGTTCAACTCATTATCAGAAAACTCAACTGCTGCGCAATCTAAAGAATCTGCACTAGTTCCAGTCATTAAGCCAATGTAGATTTCACCCGCCATAAACTTCTCTTTGATTAATGAGATATTTATAGTTACTTAGTTCATTAAGGAGATTTTGAGATTTTTTTCTATAGTTATTAAGTTCTGAAGAATTAATGGGTGAGGCATTTGGAAATTTTACTTTAAGAGGGTCCGTGTGTTTCCCATTAACATGGAATTCATAATGCAGATGAGGCCCAGTTGCTAGACCAGTGCTACCTACATACCCAATTGTTTGACCTTGTTTGACCTTACGACCAACTTTTGTTCTGGAGCTAAATTTATCGAGATGACAGTAACGAGTAACATAATCTTCAGAGTGCTTAATCTTAATTTCATTACCGCATCCTCCATTATATTCAGCAAATAATATTGTTCCATCGCCAGTCGCTCTAATTGGAGAGCCTTTATTGGCTGCATAATCTACTCCTTTGTGTGCCCTTATTGTATGTAAAACAGGATGTCTCCTATTAAGATTATACTTTGAACTTATGTAACTTAATTTCACAGGAGATCTAAGAAATGCCTTCTTAACATTTTGGCCATCAAGATTGAAATACTCTGAAGTTTTTGAATCTAAGTCGTATCTTACTGCAATAAATTTTTTATCCCTATTATTAAACTCTGAAATAAGGATATCCCCGTCAATTGCTTTTTCTCCATTAATAATTATTTCCTCATAGATTATGCTGTAACTATCACCTTTTCTTATGTCATGAGTAAAATCTATATCCCAACCATTGATGTAAGCTAAGTCCATTAATACACTGTCCGGGACATTCTCCTTTAGACCGGATACATACATTGAATCTTCAATAATCACATGCTTAAAGACTTTAACCTTTTCGATTTTTGATACATATTTTGAAATTGAGTAACTATCTTCGTTTCTTTCAGCTTTTATGCCACTCTTTATGTCATCAATATAAAACATCTTCAGTAGCTCTCCTCTGTCATTCATTAAGATCTTGATCTTATCTCCGACTTCAATTTTCGATAAAAGACTACTTTCTTGACTATTAATTAACTTGATTATGTCTTCTTGCAAAACTCCAAGTTGATTCAGAATTGTGAAGAGTGAATCATTTCTTTTAATTAAAGCCTCTTTTTCTATCGGGGGTATATCAATTTGATAGTCATCAGTAAGGGAACTAAGTGAAAGTGATTTTATGAGTTCAGAATATTGATTGTCTTCAGTAAATTTTATATTGCCTAGTAGGCTGATAGAAATTATCAAAATCAAGCCAATCAAAAGAGTAAAGATATGCTTTCTCGGAAAGTTTTTTAAAACATTGATTAATTCTCTAACCAGCATAAAGTCGAATGATACCTTAAAAAAGGACATATAATAGAATAACAATGAGCAAAGAGAACCTAGAATTACTCACTAGAGGGACTGAAGAAATTATCCCTGAAGAGAGCTTTTTGGAGCAGATAAAATCAAAGAGAAAGTTAAGAGTTAAAGCAGGATTCGATCCTACCTCGCCTGATTTACATTTAGGCCATACTGTACTTTTGAATAAGATGAAAATCTTCCAAGATTTAGGTCATGAAGTAATTTTTTTGATTGGAGATTTTACTGGTCTTGTTGGAGATCCTTCGGGAGTAAATGAAACACGCCCAGTTTTAACTCAAGACCAGCTTGATAAAAATGCAGAGACTTACAAAGAACAGGTTTTCAAAATCTTAGATCCAAGAAAAACAGAAATCAGATTCAATTCTGAATGGATGAACCAAGTTGATCCTTCTGAATTTATTAAAATGCTTTCGTCTTATACGGTTGCAAGAATGTTAGAGCGGGATGATTTCTCAAAAAGATATAAATCTCAACAGCCGATTTCTATTCATGAATTTTTGTATCCCATTTTGCAAGGGTTTGATTCCGTAAAATTGGAAGCGGACATTGAATTGGGTGGAACAGATCAGAAATTTAATTTACTTTTAGGTCGCGAAGTCCAAAAACACTATGGATGTAATCAACAATCCATTATCACTGTTCCACTTCTTGAAGGATTGGATGGTGTTAAGAAGATGTCTAAATCTTTAGGAAATTATGTAGCTTTAGAAGATAGCCCTGATGATATGTTTGGAAAAATTATGTCTATTTCCGATGATTTAATGTGGCGATATTTTTCTCTTTTGAGTTTTAAATCATCTGAAGAGATATCTAACCTGAAAGATGACATTAAAGAAGGAGCTAATCCAAGAGATATTAAGTTTTTACTGGCTGAAGAAATAGTTGAGAGATTCAATAATGGTTGGGGTAGCAAATCAAAAGACAATTTTATAAACAGGTTCCAAAAAGGAAATATTTCACAGGAGCTTGACGAAATAAATTTTGAAATCTCAGAAAATTCAGAGCTTTTAACTAGAGTATTAAAAGAATCAGAGTTGCTAAAGAGCACCTCTGATGCCATCCGGATGATAAAACAAGGTGCAATCAAAGTTAATGATGAAAGAGTTTCAGATCCTAAATTCTCATTAAAAAAAGGCTCTTCGAATTTAGTGTTGGTAGGTAAAAAGAAAGCTGCAAAAATTAATATCAAATAATAAAGAAAAACTTCTTTGAAACACCATATTATGTTGTATACTGCGCTGCCTTCGTTCGCGAAGGGGAGTTTTTTAAAAGTTTTAATAAGTAATTCGTGTGGGCGCTTATAATTAAGCGCAACTTACCAAAGTCAGTAATTAATCCATATTTATATAGATTAATAAGCTGATTTAGTGTCATTTTGGCACTTAATTCAAAATTCAATTGAAGAGTTTGATCATGGCTCAGATTGAACGCTGGCGGTAACTTTTAAACATGCAAGTCGAGCGGTAACAGACATAAAGATTCAGCTTGCTGAATCCGGTGCTGACGAGCGGCGAACGGGTGAGTAACGCGTAGGAATCTACCCAGTAGCGGGGGATAGCCCGAGGAAACTCGGATTAATACCGCATACGCCCTGAGGGGGAAAGGGGGCAGTTTACTGCTCTCACTATTGGATGAGCCTGCGTAAGATTAGCTTGTTGGTAGGGTAATGGCCTACCAAGGCGACGATCTTTAGCTGGTCTGAGAGGACGATCAGCCACATTGGGACTGAGACACGGCCCAGACATCTACGGATGGCAGCAGTTAAGAATATTGGACAATGGGGGCAACCCTGATCCAGGTATACCGCGTGTGTGAAGAAGGCCCTAGGGTTGTAAAGCACTTTAATCAGAGAAGAAGCATTTTAAGTTAATACCTTATTATGTTGACGTTACCTGAAGAATAAGGACCGGCTAACTCCGTGCCAGCAGCCGCGGTAATACGGAGGGTCCAAGCGTTAATCGGAATTACTGGGCGTAAAGCGCGCGTAGGCGGTTTAGCAAGTTGTATGTGAAAGCCCTGGGCTCAACCTAGGAACTGCATCCAAAACTACTAAGCTAGAGTACGAGAGAGGAGAGTAGAATTTCTGGTGTAGCGGTGAAATGCGTAGATATCAGAAGGAATACCAATGGCGAAGGCAGCTCTCTGGCTCGTCACTGACGCTGAGGTGCGAAAGCGTGGGTAGCAAACAGGATTAGATACCCTGGTAGTCCACGCCGTAAACGATGACAACTAGCCGTTGGGCAGATTTAACTGTTCAGTGGCACAGCTAACGCATTAAGTTGTCCGCCTGGGGAGTACGGCCGCAAGGCTAAAACTCAAATGAATTGACGGGGGCCCGCACAAGTGGTGGAGCATGTGGTTTAATTCGATGCAACGCGAAGAACCTTACCAATCCTTGAAATCTAGCGAAGTTCGCAGAGATGTGAATGTGCCTTCGGGAACGCTATGACAGGTGTTGCATGGCTGTCGTCAGCTCGTGTCGTGAGATGTATGGTTAAGTCCAGTAACGAGCGCAACCCCTATCCTTATTTGCCAGCGCGTAATGGCGGGAACTATAGGGAGACTGCCGGGTGAAACCCGGAGGAAGGCGGGGACGAGGTCAAGTCATCATGGCCCTTATGGATTGGGCTACACACGTGCTACAATGGGAAGTACAGAGGGATGCGAAAGCGCGAGCTGAAGCCAAACCCTTAAAACTTTTCTTAGTCCGGATTGGAGTCTGCAACTCGACTCCATGAAGTCGGAATCACTAGTAATCGCGAATCAGAATGTCGCGGTGAATACGTTCTCGGGCCTTGTACACACCGCCCGTCACATCATGGAAGTGGGTTGCACCAGAAGTGGTTAGTCTAACCTTCGGGAAGACGATCACCACGGTGTGATTCATGACTGGGATGAAGTCGTAACAAGGTAGCCCTAGGGGAACCTGGGGCTGGATCACCTCCTTAAAATAAAATCGTTTTTTTGTAGGCGTTCACACGAATTACTTATTTATCTTTGATCTCTTAGGGATTCTAGATGCGTTTTTTAACATTTTTATAAGTTCAATCAAGTCATATCAAGAGCATTTATGTTCTAGATATGCAAATTAATTATTCATTAAAGGTTTTATTATTCTTTTAATCCGAAACCTTATTTGAATAACTGCAAAGTAATTTGGCGTTTTTGTGTTTTTTAAAAACACATGTAGTAGATAGAAATGCTTGAAAATATCATTAAGTTAATTGATGTAATATGGTCAAGTAATGAAGTGCAAACGGTGGATGCCTTGGCAGCTAGAGGCGATGAAGGACGTAGTAACTTGCGATAAGCTTCGGGGAGTCGGTAACAGGCTTTGATCCGGAGATTTCCGAATGGGAAAACCCACCTAGGATAACCTAGGTATCTTTATCTGAATACATAGGATAAAGAGGCAAACGCGGAGAATTGAAACATCTTAGTAACCGCAGGAAAAGAAATCAATTGAGATTCTGTGAGTAGCGGCGAGCGAAAACGGAACAGCCCTTAAGCTTTATATTGGTTAGTGGAATGATTTGGAAAGATCAGTCGTAGAAGGTGATAGCCCTGTACACGAAAACTAATTTAAAGTGAAATCGAGTAGGTCGGGACACGAGAAATCTTGACTGAAAATGGGGGGACCATCCTCCAAGGCTAAATACTCCTAGCTGACCGATAGTGAACCAGTACCGTGAGGGAAAGGCGAAAAGAACCCCGGAGAGGGGAGTGAAATAGAACCTGAAACCGTTTGCATACAAGCTGTCGGAGCTATTAGTTTACTAATAGTGACGGCGTACCTTTTGTATAATGGGTCAGCGAGTTAATTTCTGTGGCAAGCTTAACTTTTTTAAGGAAGGCGCAGGGAAACCGAGTCTTAATAGGGCGACTTAGTCTCAGGTATTAGACGCGAAACCGGACGATCTATCCATGGCCAGGGTGAAGGTGAGGTAACACTTACTGGAGGCCCGAACCCACCTATGTTGAAAAATGGGGGGATGAGCTGTGGATAGGAGTGAAAGGCTAATCAAGTTCGGAGATATCTCGTTCTCCCCGAAATCTATTTAGGTAGAGCCTCTCATATTACTGCTGGGGGTAGAGCACTGTTTCGGCTAGGGGGTCATCCCGACTTACCAAACCGATGCAAACTCCGAATACCAGCAAGTACAGTGAGGGAGACAGACTGCGGGTGCTAACGTCCGTAGTCAAGAGGGAAACAACCCAGATCGCCAGCTAAGGTCCCAAAGTATTATTAAGTGGGAAACGTTGTAGGAAGGCCCAAACAGCTAGGAGGTTGGCTTAGAAGCAGCCATCCTTTAAAGAAAGCGTAACAGCTCACTAGTCGAGTCGGCCTGCGCGGAAGATGTAACGGGGCTAAATAATACACCGAAGCTGCGAATGAATATTTATATTCATGGTAGGGGAGCGTTCTGTATGCCACTGAAGGTGAATCGAGAGGTTTGCTGGAGGTATCAGAAGTGAGAATGCTGACATAAGTAACGATAAGAGGGGTGAAAAACCTCTCCGCCGAAAGACCAAGGTTTCCTGTCCAACGTTAATCGGGACAGGGTGAGTCGACCCCTAAGGCGAGGGCGAAAGCCGTAGTCGATGGGAAATAGGTTAATATTCCTATACTTCTTGTTACTGCGATGGAGTGACGGAGAAGGCTAGGCCAGCACAGCGATGGTTGTCTGTGTTTAAGGTTGTAGGCTGGAGATCTAGGTAAATCCGGATTTCTAAGGCCGAGAGCTGATGACGATTATCTCTTAGGAGATAAGAAGTGGTTGATGCCATGCTTCCAGGAAAAACTTCTAAGCTATAGGTAGCAAGGAATCGTACCGCAAACCGACACAGGTGGTCAGGTAGAGAATACTAAGGCGCTTGAGAGAACTCTGGTGAAGGAACTAGGCAAAATGGTACCGTAACTTCGGGAGAAGGTACGCCCTCATTACGTGACGAGACTTGCTCTCTGAGCGGAAGAGGGTCGAAGATACCAGGTGGCTGCGACTGTTTACTAAAAACATAGCACTCTGCTAACACGAAAGTGGACGTATAGGGTGTGACGCCTGCCCGGTGCCGGAAGGTTAATTGATCGGGTTAGCCCCTTGTGGGCGAAGCTCGTGATCGAAGCCCCGGTGAACGGCGGCCGTAACTATAACGGTCCTAAGGTAGCGAAATTCCTTGTCGGGTAAGTTCCGACCTGCACGAATGGCGTAACGATGGCCACGCTGTCTCCACCAGAGACTCAGTGAAATTGAATTTGCGGTGAAGATGCCGTATACGCGCGGCTAGACGGAAAGACCCCGTGCACCTTTACTATAGGTTCACACTGGACTTTGAGTTTATTTGTGTAGGATAGGTGGGAGACTTTGAAGCAGGAGCGCCAGCTCTTGTGGAGTCGTCCTTGAAATACCACCCTATTAAATTTGGAGTTCTAACTTAGGCCCGTAATCCGGGTCGAGGACAGTGTGTGCTGGGTAGTTTGACTGGGGCGGTCTCCTCCTAAAGAGTAACGGAGGAGTGCGAAGGTAACCTCAGCACGGTCGGACATCGTGCAATGAGTGCAATGGCATAAGGTTGCTTAACTGCGAGACTGACACGTCGAGCAGATACGAAAGTAGGTCATAGTGATCCGGTGGTTCTGAATGGAAGGGCCATCGCTCAACGGATAAAAGGTACGCCGGGGATAACAGGCTAATACCCCCCAAGAGTTCACATCGACGGGGGTGTTTGGCACCTCGATGTCGGCTCATCACATCCTGGGGCTGAAGCAGGTCCCAAGGGTATGGCTGTTCGCCATTTAAAGTGGTACGCGAGCTGGGTTTAGAACGTCGTGAGACAGTTCGGTCCCTATCTGCCGTGCGCGTTGGAAAATTGAGAAGAGTTGCTCCTAGTACGAGAGGACCGGAGTGAACGAACCTCTGGTGTTCGGGTTGTCATGCCAGTGGCATTGCCCGGTAGCTATGTTCGGAAAGGATAACCGCTGAAAGCATATAAGCGGGAAGCCTCCTTCAAGACTAGTTTTCCCTGGACCTTAGGGTCCTAAAGAGCCGTTCAAGACTAGGACGTTGATAGGCAGGGTGTGTAAGTGCTGTAAGGCATTGAGCTAACCTGTACTAATTGCTCGATCGGCTTGACCGTATTACATCAAGTAATTTCTTGATATTGCCAAGTTGCTAATTAGATTGAATTTATAAGTTTATGTCTGATGACCATAGCAAGAGTGAACCACCTGATACCTTTTCGAACTCAGAAGTGAAACCTTTTAGCGCCGATGGTAGTGTGGTTGTGACCATGTGAGAGTAGGACATCGTCAGACTTTTTTTAAATTACCCTTCTAATTTTTAATTAGGAGGGTTTTTTTCTGCCAATAATAGTGCACCAAGAGCGGAGGCATATTCTCCATTTTGCGGGAAATGTGGTGTAAATCCTGTGATAGAAGCGGCTTCTTCAAGTGACTCTTTAAGACCATTAAAAGAAGGAGCTCTTCCAACAACTACAATTTGTTTAGCCTCGAACATCATTGCTACTGATGTTGCTATCCTAGCGGCCGTCTGACCTACTAAGTTAACAATACCAGCTGCAATATCTTCCTTAGAGTAGCAATCTTCAATTTTAGTTATCTTCCCAAAGTTAACTGCTGTTGTAGAGGGAGGTAATTGACCTATGGGACCTGATACGACATCTTCCAATATTAAATCAACCTGATTTTTATTACCTTTTTCTGCCATAGATGCGATTTCAAAAGGGTCACTAGTATCTAATAGCAGTTTACTTAAACCCAGAACAGTTCCTCCACCAACTCCTGTACCAGAGCAATGTGTGAATATCCCATTTTGAGCATGAATACAAGCGGTACCTGATCCAGCACTAACTATAATTACTGAGTCTTCTTTATTTAATCCAGAAAGATTCATTGAACCCTCTCCTATCGCTTCTATTTCATTTATATGAATAATTGGAGTTGAATCTATTTCATCGCCTAACTCTAAATGTCTGCCACCAGTAACAGCCAAAAAACCCTGATTTGAATTAAAGTCTACATCAGGAAAGAGTTCCCTAATTCTTTGATGATCCAAATCTTTAGAGCTTAGCTCCATACTATGGTCTAACTCGTCACCATTTCTTCTAAGTGTATCTGTTACTGTAATACCAAAATCAGCCGATATATTCATGGGGTATTCTATTAATAATGAGTTAGTATAAGCGAGGTTATTATTTAAAGGGGAATATAGTAGGTTTGTAAATGGATATAAGACAGATAGTTATGGTCTCAGCTCTAAGAGATCCAATTGTTAATAGTCTATGTGAGTTGTTTGAATGCGAAGTTGCTTTTAATGATCCTGGAGTTGGCCATTTTGGTCTTGAAAATGCCGTTATACCTATAGGAACAGATTTTCTAGAGGTAGTTAGTCCGAAGGAAGAAAATACAACAGCTGGGAGATATTTGGAAAAGAGAAATGGCGATGGCGGTTACATGATTATAATTCAAGTAGATGACTTTAAGGATTCAAAAGGCTTAGTAGAAAAGAATAATATAGGGGTTGTTTGGGAAACAGACCTACCCGAAGCAAAAGCTATACATCTTCATCCTAAACAAATGGGAGGGGCAATACTTTCTCTTGACTGGATGAATCCTAAGGAAAGTTGGAAATGGGCTGGACCGGAGTGGACAAGTCATATATCTGGACCTATTACAGGTGTAGATGGAGTTCAAATTCAGTCTGATAATCCTGAAGCTATGTTTCAAGACTGGCTTGAAGTTTTAGGCAATCCCACATCAAGTAAAGAAAAGTTAAAAATATTTTTAGATGACACCTGGTTAGAATTTATTTTGGATAGTGATGGAAGAGGTCCTGGGATTTCAGCTTTTAGCCTCAAGGCAAAAGATCACGATATTATTAATAAAAGAGCTGCAGAGTTAGGCTTTATAAGTGAAGGTATGATTTGTTTAGGCGGATTAAAGTTCTATCTAGTATGAAGAAAAGTATTCCATGCTTTTTAATGGTTTTTCTCTTGTCTTGTGGGGGTGGCGGCGGAGGCAGTTCGAGTTCTCCGGTTCCCCAAACTTCCACTGGAAGCGAAAGTACTCAAAGCACAAATACGTCCTCGTCTTCAACTTCCACAACAACAACTACTAGTTCTTATAATCCTAATCTACCTACTTCAGGTTCAATTTCGCTTACCGGCAATTTTGATGCCGACAAAATGACCTATGAAGACTCCTCAGAATATAGTGATCAATATGGTTTAGGTCTAATCAACGCTTCATCTGCTTATGCGAGAGGAGCTACAGGAAGAGGTGCAATTATAGGTATCATGGATTCCGGCGTTGATACTTCTCACCAAGAGTTAAACAGCTCCAATAAACTATTACCGGAAAGTTATTTAGTCTATCCAGATAGATCACCAACAACTGATGAAAAACGACATGGTTCTCATGTTGCAGGTATCGCCTTGGGCGAAAGGGATGGATCTGGAATACATGGAGTTGCATTTGATGCTCAGTTATTTTTTATCTCTATAGAACTAGGAACTGCAGGTGATACTTATGACCCTGCAACTATTGATTCGTCAGTAGACTACACTGGAATCGATAATAGTTGGTCTCAACTTGAAGCTGAGTTTGTTTCTAAGGAGGTTACAGTTGTTAATGGAAGTTTTGGCTATCAAGGTAATATAAATGACTATACCGAAGAGAATATAAGGCAAGCATTTCCAAAGACTATTGAAGTATTGGCACAATCACAAAAAGCAGATGAAAATAAAACAATTTTTGTTTGGGCGGCTGGTAATGGTGGCGGCTATGCAGATCAAGGAGTTGATTATTCAAGTCCAGAGGTATTCGGAGGTTTGGCGTACCTACTACCGGAACTAAGAGGAAATACCGCTGCTGTTGTTTCTGTCGATGAGGATGGCTCTATAAGTAGTTTTTCTAATAGATGTGGTGTTGCACAAGACTATTGTTTGGCAGCTCCTGGAAATTCCATCTTGAGTGTATATGCTCAAGATGAACCCACAATTGATTCTTATGGAAGAGCTAGTGGTACTTCAATGGCAGCACCTCATGTTTCAGGCGGAATAGCTCTTCTCGCTGATTATTTTGATGGACAGTTAGGTAATACAGAAATACTGCAAAGACTTTTTATTACAGCAAATAAATCAGGTATCTATTCAGACTCTGAAATTTATGGTCAAGGTCTAATGGATTTGGATGCTGCAACAAAACCAGTAGGCACTGCAATGATCGCAACGGCCGGTGCATCTCTTTCTGCCTTAAATCTCAAAGAAGAGGGAAGTTATATAGGAATAGTAGGTCCAGCATTTGGTAATGTTATCTCTAAGAAATTAAGCAAGTTATCTTATGTAGTTTTTGATGAATTAGGTGCTCCTTTTGAGAGATCTTTCAATGATCGCATATTGAATAACATACCTAATATAAGTTGGCTGACATCTTTTCAACTCAATCCAAGTAAACGGGTTTATGAGAGATCAATTGCAATGAAAAATGGTTTCATTCAATTAGGCATTAATGATGGTTATTCTCAAGAACATAATCTTCTATCTTTGTGGGCCGATACTGAGAATAAATTAGCCTATTTTTCATTTGAACAAAGTCTTACCCAAAATAGTAAATTATTTTTTGGCAGCGGAACAAGTCCTAATACCTATCTTTCATCAAAAAAAGGCTTCAAATATAAAGGAATCCCTTTTCTGGAGTATTCATCTGATGGATCTTATGTTGGTATGGATATCGATATGCCTTCGAAAAAATCTATGCTTTTTTCATTTTTTCAAGGCTATCATCGAGATGGTAAAAGGTTCGTTAATCAAATAGGAGATAGCAAAGGTATTCTTTTAGAGGTTAGAGATTATAAAGAAATGTCTTCAATCTCATATCAAGTAGGGCTCACAACAAATAATTCCAATTTATTAGGCATATCTTCAGAAGGAAGTTTTGGACAGGCTGACAAATCTCTTACTTCTTTTATTGGTGTAGACTTCTTAAATAGAGTAAAAGACACTTTTTTTAAAAGTTCATTTCATGTAGGTATGACTTCTTCAACTTTCAATCAAATGGGAATGATAGAAGATATAGAGGACACATACTTCTCATCTTTTGATATAGGAATTTACAAAGATAATATATTCACTTACTCAGATTCATTAGGAGTGGAAGTGTATCAACCTCTGAGGTCAGAACGAGCTAATATTAATTTCTCTCTTCCTGTTGGCCGGACAAAGGACAGACAGATAGTCTTTCAAAACCTTAATCTAGATTTAACTCCTTCAGGAAGACAAATAAATTCTCAATTAGTTTATAACACGAAAAGTCGTAACCTCTCTTTCTTTGGAAAGATAGGTTTAGTGTCTAACGAATTTCATCAAAAAGAAAGTAGAGTGAAGCCATACTTTCAGTTCGATGTTGAATTGAACCTAGAATAATCCTTGAGCTGCATGAGCAGCTAATTCTTTCTCAGATTGTTGGTCTATTTCCTTAGATGACTCTAGTGGCTTATTGAGTTCTGCCCAATCAATTTCAAATTGACTATCTGCATCCATATACGAAGTAAGATTAAGCTTTTCGTAAAGTGGAAGTACTTTATCTGTGAGAAGACCGATTCTTTTCAGGTTTGGCATAACTCTGCTGAACAAGAGATTCGTAAACATGTCCTGAGTTTCATCATTGACCAACATTTCTCTAATTTCTTCTTCACTTATATTAAACCACCTTGCAGGCAATTCAGTATTGATGATTCGATCTCTCATGACTACACAGGCTTCATAAGCAAACATTGCTCTATCTTCTACCTCTTCTTCTGAAAGGGTGCTTAAGAAATCTTCAAGATAATTCACTCCAAAGGTAACATGTCTAGCTTCATCTCTAATGACATAATGCACCAGTTGTCTTAGCAAGGGGCAATTTGAAGTTTCTTTAGTTGTTTGAAAAGCTGCCAGTGCTAATCCTTCGATTATTATTTGCATGCCTATGAATTTAAGGTCCCATCTTGGATCCGAAAGTATTTTATCGATCAAGGATTTTAGATTTTTGTTAATTGGATATTCAATTCCACTTACTTCTTTTAAATATCTAGCAAAAACTTCGACATGTCTCGCTTCATCAAAAGTTTGTGAAGCTGCATAAAGTTTAGCTTGGTAGGTTGGGGCACAAGATACTAGTTGTGAGGCAACTAATAATGCGCCTTGCTCACCGTGAAGAAATTGACTCAATGACCAAGCACTATCATGTCGCATATACTCTATTCGCTCATCTTCAGGTAGTGCAGCAAGAGGGCCTTCCATTCTAGCTATCAACTCCGCTTTCACTGGAGGTTCATCTTTTTTTATAGCTTTCGACCAGTCTAGGTCTATAGAGCCATCCCAATTTAGTTTTTTACCTAATTCATATAATTTCTTTATACGAGTATCAGCATCAGTATAGTCCCAATTGTAGTGTCCAATTAAGGGTGTGTTGAATATTTCGACGACGTCTTCAATATTTTCTTCACTGAAACCTTCTGGAAGATCAAACTCCCTCGGATCTACAGGGGGATTTTCAACAACTTTTATCTTCATATCGTAATTAAGCAGTTTTGGAGGAATAATCTAGGGGTTGAGATAGTTCATCCCAATCAATGCTTCCATTATCTTCTAGATCTTGGAATTGGAGAATATCCATCTCTTCGTATTTTTCTATGGTCTTATCTGTTAATAAACCTATTCTTTTAAGATTTGGCATGATCTTAGAAAATAATAGATTATTAAAAAGTCTTGATGTTTCAGATTGATTCAGGACTTGCTGTGCCTCTTCAACATTCCATCCGTAATGTTTCATGACGTTATCAGATCCAAATCTATTTCTCATTACCACACATGCTTCATAAGCAAAATCGGCTCTATCTTCTTTCTCTTCATCAGATAATGTATCTACAAATTCTTCTAGATAATTCACACCAAATGTTACATGTCTAGCTTCATCTCTAATTACTAGGTAAAATAGATCCTTGAGTAATGGGTCCATCGCAGCAGCTCTTTGTCTTTCAAACGCAGCGAGAGCAAGTCCTTCAATAATAATTTGCATTCCAATGAATTTGAGATCCCATCTTGGATCAGAAAGTATTTTATCTAAAAGTAATTTAAGTCCTGGCATAACTGGATAATTCCATCCAATTCTCTCTTGGAGATACTTATTAAAGACTTCAACATGGCGCGCCTCATCAAAAGTTTGGGAAGCTGCATAAAGCTTAGCATTATATGTAGGTGCGCATGAGACCAGCTGAGAAGCTACTAGCAATGCTCCTTGTTCGCCATGTACGATTTGACTCAAACCACTTGCTAATAAATGCCATGAACACTCAATTTTCTTTTCCTCAGGAAGGTCATCATAGGGTTTGAAACCTTTGAGCTGTTGAAATTCAGGATTAGTTGCCCATTGAGTGTGTGGATATGGATCCTTTGACCAATCTAGATCTAAAGTTGCATTCCAGTTTAATTTTTTACCGAGTTCATAAAGCTTTTTGAGACGATTATCTGCATGCGTATAGTCCCAATTATAAGTCCCTGTTAAAGGCGTTTGGAAGATCTCGACAATATCTTCTACGTCTTTTGGTTCGAGTTTATTTTCTAGATCATCATCATGATCATCAAAGTACTTGATATCTGATGGACAGTTTTCAACTTTTGTTATTCGCATTTATATTTCCTAAAATTTTATGTAGTTTACATTAAATCAGTCAAAACTGCTTTTATTGCAACACATAAAAGTAAAATTCTTTAATCTACTTTAAAAAGATCTGTTAACTGTTCTAACATTGCTCCGCCAAGCTCTTCAGCCCTATGAATGGTAACAGCATTTTTATAGTAGCGAGTTACGTCATGACCAATACCAATTGCTATAAGATTAATATCTGATTGTGTTTCGATTGAATGTATTACTTGTCTTAAATGAAGATCTAAGAAATTAGTTGGATTAGTTGATAAGGTGCTATCGTCTACCGGAGCTCCATCAGAAATTACCATGAGTATCTTTCTCTGTTCAGTTCTTCTTGCGAGTCTATCATGAGCCCAAATTAGCGCTTCTCCATCAACATTTTCTTTTAGCAAACCTTCCCTGAGCATTAATCCAAAGTTTTTTTGTCCTCTTCTCCAAGGTGTATCAGCCGATTTGAAAATAATATGTCTAATATCATTTAACCTTCCTGGATTTTCTGGCTTACCATTTTCCATCCACAATTTTCTACTCTCTCCTCCCTTCCATTGCTTAGTTGTGAAGCCCAAAACCTCAGTCTTTACATTACAACGCTCTAGGGTAGTGCTTATTATGTCGGCACAAATTGCCGCTACTGTCATAGATCTACCTCTCATTGACCCCGAGCTGTCTACCAGAAGAGAAACGCTCGTATCTCGGAATTCAGTATCCTTCTCTATTTTGTAAGTTAAAGGGGTAAGAGGATCGGTAATGATTTTATGTAAACGCGCTGAGTCTAACATTCCTTCATCTTTATTATATTCCCAAGATCTATTTTGTTGAGCCATTAAAAATCTTTGTAATCGGTGAGCTAATTTAGAGATTGTAGCCTTACTGGGACCCATAAGTTGATCAAGATGTTTTCTAAGCCTCTGAAGCTCTTCGGGGCTGCATAAATCCTCTGCTTTGATTTCCTCGTCAAAATTTCTTGTATATACTTTATATGAGAATGTTGAAGTCTGACCTACAAGAGATTCAAGCCATGATTGATTAGTCATGATCTCCTGATTTTCGTCTACAATTGCATCTTCATCTATGTCTCCAGAATCCGCATCAGTCTCTTCATCACCTTCTTGATTATCTTGTTCTGTTGAGCTCTCAGATTCTTGAGATTCTTCATCTTCTCCGCTTTCAGAAGCTGATTCTTCTTCTTGTTCATTCTCATCTTCTAAATCACTTTCTTCTTGTTCATTTTCTTCTTGATCAATATTTAGACTCTTTAAAAAGTCTTCAGCAATCTCTTGAAATTTAGTTTGGTCATTCAGTGATTCTTTTAATCTTTCTTTGAACTCTGTTTCTTGATTATCAAAAACCTTGCCCCAATATTTCAGAAATAAACTGGAATTATTTGATTCAATGTTTGGAAGGCATGAATTTCTTAGCCAAGTTTCTAAAGCAATTTCTAGATGATCTTCGTGATCTTCAAAGCTTTCATATAATTTACATTTATCTTCAAATTTGGATTTGATATTTGTTGCTATGCCTGGATAATTCATCGACCCAAGTATTTCTACCCGTGAATCCTCCATAACTTTAATTAGAGAATTAACTTTTTCGTTGTTTGCGGTAATCCTGACCGATTTATCTCTATATTTTTCTACACATGCAAGAGAATCAGCTTTTCCTCTGTAAGCTGTTAACTCTTTAAGCGTTTTAGGAGGATGAGGCAGTGATGAGCCCATTCCTCCAAAATTAATTTCTAATTCTTTGTTGCCTGATATTGCTCTAGTTGCTGCTGTAATCGCTTCTTTTATGGTCTCAGACTGAGAATTTTTTGATGCCATTTTGGCTACTTAAACCTTTTCTACTTCTTCAGCAATAGAATCTGCGGTTTCAGAATCAAAACACCTTTGGTAGTACTCTGCAATTATAACCCTCTCGGTTTCATCACATTTATTAAGAAAGGTTATTTCAAAGGACTTATTAAGGTCACTAAAGATTTTAAAATTTTCTGCCCAACTAATTACTGTTCTTGGAGACATTAAAGTTGATATATCTCCATTTGCAAAACCCTGCCTAGACAGATTAGCTACAGAAATCATATTTCTTGCAACTTCTTGACCTTCTTTGTTATCCAGACTTGGAACTTTTGAAAGAACAACCTTTAATTCTAGTTCTGGATCAAGGTAATTTAGGGTTGAGACAATGTGCCATCTATCCATCTGCCCCTGATTTATCTGCTGTGTTCCGTGATAAAGGCCTGATGTATCTCCTAAACCTACTGTATTTGCTGTTGCAAATAATCTAAATCCTGAATGGGGAGAGATAACTTTATTTTGATCTAGAAGAGTTAATTTACCCTCAACTTCTAGCACTCTCTGAATAACAAACATCACATCAGGTCTTCCTGCATCATATTCATCAAAAACTAGTGCAGTTGGAGTCTGAAGAGCCCATGGAAGAATACCTTCTTTAAATTCAGTTATTTGTTTTCCATCTTTTAAGGTTATTGCGTCTTTGCCTAGTAAATCTATTCTACTTATATGGCTATCTAGATTAACTCTGATGCATGGCCAATTCAGTCTGGCAGCTACTTGTTCAATGTGAGTTGATTTACCTGACCCATGATAACCTTGGATCATTACTCTACGGTTATGAGAAAACCCAGCAAGTATGGCTAAAGTGGTATTTTTATCGAATTTATAAGATTCATCTATACTAGGTACATATTCATTTGGTTCTTTGAAGGCCATTACCTTAAGGTCAATATCTATATCAAATATTTTTCTTACATCTATCTCAAGATCTGGGATTTCTTTATCGGTTTTATTATTCATGTTTAATTCATTATAGGGAGGCGCCCATTATCCTGATTTGAACCGTTTCAGCAATACTTAGGCTGAAGTACAATAGTCATATGAAAGATAAGGAATCTATAGAAAATATTTGGAATACGATTCAAGACGAGACTCAAAAGAGAGTTAAAGCAGAACCTGTACTGGCAAGTTTTTTTCATACGACTATATTAGAGCATAGCTCCTTTTCTGCAGCGATAGCAGATCTAATTGCAAATGATCTTGGTAGCAGTTCGGTCCAACCTATGATGCTTAGAAGCGTCATTAAGGATGCAATTAATTCAAGTGAAGAAATTCTTGAAGGAACAATGACGGATCTTATTGCAGCGAAGGAAAAAGATCCTTCCTGCAAATATCTATCTGAGCCTCTGCTATTTTTTAAAGGATTTAAGTCCTTGCAATCCCATAGAGTAGCTAGCTGGTTATGGAAAAATTCGCGACATACTCTAGCTCATTATTTTCAGAGTAGAACATCTGAAGTTTATGGAGTAGATATACACCCAGCAGCAATATTAGGTAAGGGAATAATGATTGATCATGGTACTGGAGTTGTTATAGGAGAAACCTCTGTTATAAAGGATAATGTCTCAATCTTTCAAGGTGTAACTTTAGGCGGTACTGGTAAAGAAACAGGAGATAGACATCCAAAGGTAATGGAGGGTGTTCTTTTGAGTGCTTCTTCTACAGTGCTTGGAAATGTAGAGATTGGGCGTAATGCTAAAATAGCTGCAGGGAGTGTTGTCCTCGAGGACGTGAAGGAGGGCACAACAGTTGCGGGTGTTCCGGCAAAAGAGGTCAGTCAAACGGTAGATAATGTACCTGCTGATGACATCGATCATTTAATCGAATAGGAAACCTATATGAAATATGAAACTATAAAATATGAAGTAGAGAGCAACATTTTAACTCTCACCTTAAACCGTCCTGAAAAACTAAATGCTTTTACAGGCCAGATGATGGATGAATTAATATCTGCATTCGATGAAGCGGGTAGAGATGACGATGTAAGAGTGATAATTGTTACAGGTGAAGGTAGAGGATTTTGTGCAGGAGCTGATCTATCTTCTGGATCTAATACTTTTAACAGAGATGTTAGAAATAATAAGAGTGATGAGATCGATCACAAAAAAAATCCAGAATGGATGAGGGATGGTGGTGGAAGGACTACTTTATCAATATTTGACTGTCCAAAACCTATCATAGCCGCAATTAATGGCCCTGCTGTTGGAGTAGGTGTGACCATGACTTTACCAATGGATATTAGGCTTGCTAGTGAGGATGCTAAGTTTGGATTTGTTTTTGCTAGAAGAGGTTTAGTGCCTGAGGCTGCTTCAAGTTGGTTTCTGCCACGTTTAGTAGGCATAAGCAAAGCATTAGAATGGACATACTCTGGTAAGGTTTTTAGTGCTTTAGAGGCAAAAGAAGGAGGCTTAATCCGTTCTATCCATAAACCGGATGAACTTCTAGAAGAGGCGAGGTCGATAGCTTATGAAATAATTCAAAACACTTCATCAATATCAGTTTCTCTAACAAGACAGATGTTATGGAAGATGTTAGGAGCCGACCATCCTATGGAGGCTCACAAAGTTGATTCAAGGTTTATATATGAATTAGGTAGAGGTGATGATGCCAAAGAAGGTGTTAACTCTTTTCTTGAAAAGAGATCACCTAATTTCCCTAATAAAGTCTCTAAAGATATGCCAGAACATTACCCTTGGTGGGAGGAGAAGAAATTTACTTAGTATGCAAAAAAAAGCTCTAAAAAAATTAATAAAATTATTGGATCTTGAGACCTTAGAAGAGAATCTTTTTAGGGGCCAAAGTGAGAATATAGGGGGCCCCAGAGTTTTTGGTGGCCAAGTAATAGGACAGGCACTAACGGCTGCAGCCAGAACAGTTCCCGAGAAGAGATACACTCACTCTTTACATGCATATTTTCTTCGTCCAGGTGATATGGAGTATCCAATAATCTATGATGTTGAAAGAACGCGTGATGGAGGAAGTTTTACTACACGTCGTGTAGTAGCTATTCAGAAAGGTGAACCTATATTTGATATGGCATTATCTTTTCATAAAAAAGAAAAGGGTCCATCTCATCAAATAAACATGGAAAACATCCCTGGTCCAAATGAGTGTGTCAGTGAATTAGAGATCAAAAAGAAAATGATCGATAAGGTACCAGCAAAGTATAGAGATTTCTTTCTTAGGGAGAAGCCAATTGAAATGAGACATTTGCCCGGTGAAAGCATGTTTGATGAACCAAAAAATAAACTCCCCTATAAGCATGTGTGGATGAAAGCAGTTGGAAAACTACCAGACAATGCGTTGCAACACCAAGCTATATTGGCATATGCATCTGACATGGGACTTCTTAGCACTTCGATGAATCCTCATAAACTAAGCTTTGCTAAAGGCAATGTAATGAGCGCAAGCTTAGACCATGCTATGTGGTTTCACCGCCCTTTTAGAGCTGATGAATGGATGTTGTATTCTACTGATAGCCCAAGTGCCAGCAATGCAAGAGGCTTCAATAGAGGAAGTGTTTACACTGAAAAAGGTGTCTTGGTTGCTTCAGCGGTCCAGGAAGGTCTAATGAGAGTTGTGAAGAAGTAGTATTTTTCCAAAAGAAATCATTTATTTGAGAGTTGTCGACCCCATTAAATGCCGATCTATTTCTCGAGCTGCAGCCCTGCCTTCATTTATTGCCCAGACTACCAGAGATTGCCCTCGTCTACAGTCGCCTGCAGCGAACACTTTTGGATTAGATGTTTGATGTACATTGTGTTCTGCTTTGTAATTAGATCTTTCATCTAGCTGAATATCTAAACTTTGTACAGAATACTCCTCTGGGCCTAGGAACCCCATAGCAAGCAAAATTAGATCCGCTTCCCATTCCTTTTCAGTGCCAGAGATTTCTTGAAAGTTTTTATCAACTTCAATAGTCTTGATTCCTCTTAGTGTTCCATCTTCATTTCTTAAGAATTCTTTTCCTGATATTGAATAAACTCTGGGGTCATCACCATATATTTCTTGTGATTCTTCATGGCCATAATCAACCTTATATATTCTTGGGAACAATGGCCAAGGATTATTATCTGCTCTCTCTTTGGGCGGTTCAGGCATGATCTCAAAATTTATTAAAGATTTACATCCATGTCTCAAAGAAGTCCCTATACAGTCTGTCCCTGTGTCTCCACCACCTATGACAATAACATTTTTATCTTTTGCAGATATGAAATTCCCATCATCATGTTCGGAGTCTAATAAACTCTTAGTATTTTTTCGCAGGAAATCCATTGCAAAATGAACTCCCGCACCTTCTCTTTGTGGGATTGGCAAGTCTCTTGGATTAGTAGCTCCAGTTGTCATTAAGACAATATCATTTGACTCATCTAGCTCTTTAACACTGACAGAGTTTTCTCCTTTTCCCCCAACATCTGCGTTTGTAAAGAACTCTATGCCTTCCATTTCCATTATTTCTAGTCTTTGATCGATTATAGATTTATCTAACTTCATATTGGGAATGCCATACATCATGAGACCACCTATCCGATCTGCTCTTTCGTAAACTTTTACGTTATGACCAACACTGTTAAGCTGTTGAGCAGCAGATAGCCCTGCCGGACCTGAACCAACTATAGCAATTGACTTTCCAGTTCTATTTTGGGGAATTTGTGGTTTTAGCCAACCATTTTGAAAGCCTTTATCTGCTATAGCAAATTCTAAGTTCTTAATTGCTACAGGGCTTTCTGTAATACCTAGTACACATGCTCCTTCGCAAACTGCTGGACAAACTCTTCCAGTAACTTCAGGGAAATTATTGGTTAGCATTAATTTATCAAAAGCTTCTTCCCATTTGTTTTGATAGACCAGGTCATTCCATTCAGGAATGAGGTTATAAACAGGACACCCTTCACCGGATTGGCAAAAAGGAACTCCACAATCCATGCATCTAGCACCTTGGACAGCAAGTTTTTCATCATCATGATCGGTATAGATTTCCTTGAAATCTAAAACCCTTTCTTTTGCAGGACGGTAAGGCTCAACTGCCCTAGAGAATTCTTTAAATCCAGTAGTTTTACCCATTGCTTTGTCGTTTTATTTTCATTTCATTTAGAACACGTTTGTAATCCGTCGGCATAACTTTTACGAATTTTTTAGAAGCATTTTTCCAATTTTTAAGAATATTATCTGCAACAGTCGATTCGGTATAATTCTTATGTTTTAGAATCAAACCTTTGAGGTCAGATAAGTCTTCTTCCATTAGATGCTCTAATTCAAAAGTTTCATTATTACATTTTTTCTTAAAGTCACCTTTATCATCAAAAATGTAAGCTATTCCTCCACTCATTCCTGCACCAAAATTCCTTCCAGTTGGACCTAGAATAACAGCTTTACCTCCTGTCATATATTCACATCCATGATCTCCAATCCCCTCTACAACAACTGACGCACCGCTGTTTCTGACGCAGAATCTTTCCGCAGCTATGCCTCTAAAATAAGCTTCACCTTCGGTTGCTCCATAAAGTGCTACATTCCCAAGAAGGATATTTTCTTCGGCTACAAATTTACTATTTTTAGGAGGATATATGATGAGTTTACCTCCTGAGAGCCCCTTGCCTACATAGTCATTAGCATCGCCTTCTAGTCTGAATGTAATTCCTTTAACAAGCCAAGCAGCAAAGCTCTGTCCAGCGGACCCATTGAAATTTATTTCTATCGTATCTTCAGAAAGATTATTGGTCTCCCAAACTTTAGCAACTTCGTTTGAAAGCATAGTTCCAACAGTTCTATTAATATTATTAATTTTGCTATTAAAGACAGTCTTTTCACCTTGTGTAATTGCATTTTTACATTTATCTATCAGAATATTATCCAAGGCTTTATCAAGACCATGGTCTTGACTTTGAGTATTATAGACTTCGGTATTTTCGAATATCTTTTGAGCAGGCTCAAGGATACCACTGAAATCAAGCCCATTTCTTTTCCAGTGATCTATAGCTATGTCAGTTTCCAAACAATCAACTCTACCGATCATTTCGTTGACAGTTTTGAAACCCATTTCTGCCATTATCATCCGTAAATCTTTGGCTACCATGAAAAGATAATTTACTACATGTTCAGGCTTGCCTTTGAATTTTTTTCTTAATTCCTCGTCTTGTGTTGCTATGCCAACTGGACATGTATTGAGGTGACATTTTCTCATCATTATGCAACCTAAAGTAACTAAAGGAGCAGTTGCAAATCCGAATTCTTCGGCTCCTAAAAGAGCGGCAATGGCTACATCTCTTCCGGTTTTTATTTGTCCATCTGTTTGGAGAACTACTCTTGAGCGTAAGTTGTTCATAACCAAGGTTTGATGAGTTTCAGCTACACCTAATTCCCAAGGAAGTCCTGCATGCTTTATGGATGTAAGAGGAGAAGCGCCCGTTCCTCCGTCATGACCTGCGATTACAAGATGATCAGTTTTAGCTTTCACTACTCCAGAGGCAATAGTTCCAACTCCAACTTCTGAAACTAATTTCACGCTTATTCTAGAATTTCTATTAGCATTTTTTAAATCATGGATTAATTGGGCTATGTCTTCTATAGAATAAATATCATGATGTGGAGGAGGGCTGATTAAACCTACTCCAGGAGTTGAATGTCTAATCTTGGCTATGTATTCATCAACTTTTTTGCCAGGTAACTCTCCACCTTCACCAGGTTTGGCACCTTGCGATATTTTTATTTGTAACTCATCTGAATTGGTTAGATATCTCATTGTTACACCAAACCTACCTGAAGCTACTTGCTTTATCGCTGATCTTTTAGAAACACCTGATTCATCAGGGGTGAACCTGATAGGATCTTCACCACCTTCGCCAGTATTAGACTTTCCGCCTAATTTATTCATAGCTATTGCCAATGACTCATGAGATTCAGTAGAAATAGAACCTAAGCTCATTGCCCCAGTTGCAAACCTTTTTACTATTTCCTTTTCACTCTCAACTTGATCTATATTGATTGAATCTAGAGTACTTTTGAATTTTAAGAGACCCCTTAGTGAGCTTTGTTTTGTAGAAACTTCATTGGCGTGTTTTGCGAAAGCCCAATAAGCGTCTTCATCATTAGTTCGAGCAGCTAGTTGCAAGGATGAGATGGTTTTCGGGTCCCACATATGAGCATCTCCTCCATTTCTCCAATGAAAGTCTCCAGGATTGGGAAGTGTAGTGACATTAATTTTTTCTTCTGGGAACCCTAAATCATGCCTTCTTTTCTGTTCGTCAAATAATGCTTCAAAACTTATACCTCCGACCCTGCTTGCTGTTCCAGGAAATGATTTATCTATGATTTCATTAGAAAGACCAACAGCTTCAAATATTTGTGCACCCTTATAAGAGTGGAGAGTAGATATTCCCATTTTTGCCATTACTTTAAGAATTCCTTTTTTTGTTCCTTTCTTGTAGGCATTTACTATTTGTTCATTGTTTTCCAAAGTTGCATCTTTAAGAGTACCGTCCTCTAAGGATTGAAATATTGCCTCAAATGCAAGGTAAGGATTTATAGCATCTGCTCCATATCCAAAAAGCAAACAATGGTGATGCACCTCTCTTGCTTCCCCAGTTTCTATGACAATACCTATTTTAGTTCTAAGTTGTTTTTTTATAAGGTGATGATGTACTGAAGAGCACGACAAAAGTGAGCTAATAGATATTCTTGATTCGGACACTCCCTTGTCAGATAACACTACAAAAGAATAACCTTGTTCAATGGCACTCTCTGCTTCCTGACAAACCTCATCAAGCCTTGATAGCATACCTTTTAAGCCATCCTCTTTTTGATAGGTTAGATCTATAGTTTTAGTATTCCAATTACCATCAGAGATTTCCTTGATAGAACTCAATTCTTTATTAGACAGAATTGGATTTACAACTCTTAATCTTTTTACATTGTTTTTATCGTTTTTTAGAAGATTCCCTTCTGGGCCAATTAAGCACTCCAGAGACATGATTACTTCTTCTCTAATTGAATCTATCGCTGGATTAGTAACTTGTGCAAACAGCTGTTTAAAGTAATCGAATAGCAGTCTAGGTTTATCAGAAAGGCAAGCCAATGCTGCATCATTACCCATTGATCCTAGGGGGTCTCTTAATTCGGAAACAAGCGGTAAAAGCATGAATTGCATGGTCTCTGTCGTATAGCCAAAAGCTCTCATCCTCTCGATAAGATTTTTGCCTACACCATCTTCCTCCGATTGGCTGTTGAGGCTTTCTAGTTCTACTATGGACTGATTCCATTCTACGTAGTCATGTTGATTTGCAATGTCTTTCTTGATAGTTTCATCAGGAATCATCTCACCCTTTTCAAAATCAATAAGGAACATCTTGCCTGGTTGCAATCTCCCTTTTTCAACTACTTTTTTTGGGTCAACAGGTAATACCCCAACCTCTGATGCCATTATGACTTTATCATCATCAGTCAGATAAAATCTGCTCGGCCTTAAACCATTCCTATCTAAAACTGCTCCAACTTTTTTTCCATCAGTGAAGACGATAGAGGCTGGTCCATCCCATGGTTCAATCATAGATGAGCTAAATTGGTAGAATGCTTTTTTTTGATCTGACATATTCACATCTGATTGCCATGCTTCTGGGATCATCATCATGATAGATTCTTGTAGACTTCTTCCTGATAGCAGTAGGAACTCTAAGACATTGTCAAAACTACCTGAATCAGTGCAGTCTAATTCTGTAATAGGGAAAAGTTTTACTATTTCCTTGCCAAACAAGTCACTTTCAACGGTTCCTTGCCTAGCTTTCATTGCATTCATATTACCTTTGAGGGTATTGATTTCACCGTTATGACACATATATCTATTAGGTTGAGCTCTATCCCAGGACGGAAATGTATTTGTGCTGAACCTTGAGTGCACCATAGCTAAATGAGTTTCAAAACTTTTATTCTCTAAATCGGGATAGAAAGGAAAAAGTTGTGAGGGAGTGAGCATTCCCTTGTAAACCATTACAGTGGTTGACAAGCTACATATATAAAAAAGTTTTGCTTCTTTAAGTTCTTCTGAGCTTCGAATAAAGTTGCTGATTCTTTTTCTGATTAAATAGAGTTTTCTATCAAATTCATCCTGACTAATGCTGTCTGTACATTGAATGAAAAGTTGTTTTATGTGTGGTTGTGCACCTCTAGAAGCTGGACCTACATTAGCTCCTTCTGGATCTACAGGAACCTCTCTCCATCCTAAGCAAATTTGATTTTCTTCTTTTATGATTGATTCTGTTTGTTCAATACAGAATTCTCTTTCACCCTCATCGGTTGGTAAAAATATATTTCCAACAGCATATTGACCTATTTCAGGGAGGCTTATTTGAATTTTTTTGGCTTCTGCTCTGAAAAAACTATCGGGCAATGCCATAAGTATTCCAGCTCCATCGCCTGTATTTTCTTCAAATCCACATCCACCTCTGTGATCCATTTGAGAATTAACATGAAAGGCATCATCCATTATTTCTCTTGAAGGAATCCCCTTAATATTAGCAACTAGTCCTACACCGCAAGAGTCTTTTTCAAATTGTGGGTCGTATAGTCCCCTTTTTTCGGGGAAACCAAACCTGTACTTGTCTTTAAGTCTAAAATTTTTCATATTTAGTGGGTTGTGGACTCTCAGCTGACTTTTAGCAAAAAAGTAAGTTATGAAAGTTGCGCAGGTGCGTAATTGTACCTTTTGTTGAACGATCTGGGAAGTTAGCCTAGGTTAATTTAATAGACTCAATAATATCGGATTCTTGTATGTCGGATAAAATTTGTGCTTCTCCGATAGAGCTTAGCAAAATAAAATTAAGACTATCACCTTTCTTTTTTTTATCTGCTGACATCAGTCTAACCAAATCATTTGGTTGAAATTCACTTTTTAATAGCTCCTCAGACAGAATTGAATAAATAAGCTGCTTGATCTTATCTATTTCTTTTTTTCCGAGATTCAGGATTTTCTGAGATAAATTTGTAGCCATAATCATTCCTAACGCAACAGCCTCGCCATGAGAAAATCTCTTATAGTTACCGTAAACTTCAATAGCATGTCCAAAAGTATGACCAAAGTTAAGCCATTTTCTAATTCCTTGCTCAGTTTCATCCTGTGAGACTACTTCTGCTTTTATCTCGATGGATTTATAGATAGCTTCCAAGAGTTTTACATCATTACCCTCTATAAGGTCTTCTATATTTTCTTCTAACCATTTGAAAAAGGCTTCATCTTTGATTAAAGCATGTTTTATAATCTCTGCCAGACCTTCTCTGATTTGTACTTTCTCTAAACTTTTTAAAAGCTTAGTATCGGTTATTACTTTCGAAGGTTGATGAAAAGCTCCAATCATATTTTTTCCCTTGGGATGATTTATTGCGGTTTTCCCCCCTACCGAAGCATCGACTTGAGATAACAAGGTTGAAGGAATTAGAACAAAGTCGACTCCCCTGAGGAAGGTAGCAGCTGCAAATCCTGTCATGTCACAAATAATCCCTCCTCCCAGAGCAAAAAGGATGCAATCTCTACTGTAGCTTTTCTCAATAAGTAGGTCATGAATGATAGATAATGTTTTACTAGACTTATTTTCTTCACTTGCTTCTATAGTTAATTCAGAATACTTTAATGATATATTTGATAGAGTTATCTGAACCTCCTTTTTTACTGATTCTTCAATTTTTGAATCAATCACTAATAGGATTTCTTTATTTGAAAACTCTTTTAAATTATTTTCACTAAGAATATTTGTTCCTACTAAAACCGGATAATTTCTAGAGTCTGTATTTATCTTTATCTCTTTCATTTTTTTAACTTTGCAACGATCAGATCTACCGCTTCATTTGGATCATTTGTTTCTTTTATAGTTATATCGCTATAAGTTTCATATATTGGATTGCGTACCTCAGCAATTTTTCTGAGTGTCTTTTCTTTGTTGACTCCATAAAGAAGTGGTCTATCTTGATCATTAATAGTTCTTTCTAATTGAGTTTGAATACTTATTTTCAAATATATTACTGTACCTTTATTAAATAATTCTCTATTTTCTTCTCTTAAAACTATACCGCCGCCTGTTGAAATCACACAATTTTCAGTACTTGTGAGATTGCTAAAAGCTTGATGCTCCCTGTCTCTAAATTTCTCTTCACCTTCAACATCAAAAATCCAAGATATTTTAGCTCCAGCTTTTTTCTCAATTTCATTATCTATATCAAAAAAATCTAGACCTAACTTTTTAGAAAGTTTTCTGCCGACAGTAGACTTTCCAGAAGCCATAGAGCCGATAATTATTAGCCTCATTAGGTTATTATAACTCCTAGATGTGGCTTAAATTGAAAACATACTTCTTTTTACTTTCATACGGCTTCTATGGAAAGATCTTTCTTATATTCCTTAGTATTTCAGTAATGTCCTTATCTAGTTTGAATATATATATTGATAGCAAGCTGCCAAATGAACAAACGATCAGGGATATCGAACTTCAGATACCTCTCAAAATTTTTTCTTCAGATGGGAAATTAATCGGTGAGTTTGGAGAACAAAGAAGAACGGCTTTAAATTTTAATGAAATACCAAATCATTATGTAAATGCTGTATTGGCGGCAGAGGATGATAATTTTTTTTCCCATTCTGGAGTGAGCTATACCGGACTTCTCAGGTCTCTTTATAGGGTTGCAGTTTCAGGCCGAATCCAAGGAGGGGGAAGCACTATAACAATGCAGGTTGCTGGGAATTATTTAACAAGCAGAGATATAAGCCTTTTCAGAAAAGTAAAAGATATATTTCTAGCTTATAGGTTAGAAAAGACATACTCAAAAGAAGAAATTTTTGAGTTTTATGTGAATAGAATTTTCTTTGGAAATCGGGCTTACGGAATTGCTGCAGCGAGTGAAGTTTACTATGGCAGGCCTTTATCAGATTTAAATTTAGCGCAATGGGCAATGATAGCTGCACTACCTAAGGCACCTTCTTCCATAAATCCTCTTGTAAACCCTAAAAGGGCGTTGATAAGA
>CACLEI010000006.1 GCA_902605935.1 uncultured SAR86 cluster bacterium
TGGATGTTCTAGCGAATAAAGCCATTAAAACTTTCAAAGTAAACAAGAAAAGCCTTGAAGCTTCTTTATCAAGGAATCCTATCCTTGTTACTGCTCTTAACCCAATTATTGGTTATGAAAAAGCTGCAGAGATAGCTAAGAAAGCCTACAAGCTGGGTAAGCCAATAATTGAAGTTGCAAAAGAAGAGACAGATTTGTCTGAAGCACAACTTAAGAAGTTATTGAATCCCTCGAAATTAACCAAAGGAGGAATTAGTAAATAGCTATGGAAGACTTACTCAAACAAAAATGTGTTGCTTGCAGAGCAGATGCTCCTAGGGTTACTGATGATGAGCTGCCAGCTCTTTTAAAAGAGATACCTGACTGGCAACCTATAACAAAAGATTCAGTTTTAATGCTCAATAGAGTTTTTAAATTTGATGACTATGAACAGTCTTTAAGATTTACTCAGAAAGTTGCTGCCTTAGCCGAAGAGGAAGATCATCACCCCGCAATTCTTTTAGAATGGGGCAAGGTCGAAGTTACATGGTGGACGCATAAGATTGGCGGACTCCATAAGAATGATTTTATTGCTGCCGCAAAGACCGATACCCTAAATACCTAAAATAAAAGGTTCAATTAACCTTTAGAATCATCTAATATCCTTGATTTTTTAAAACTACAAGATGGAACTTATTACAACTAATCCTGATTGGTTTGACCAAGCACTAGATAAAGAACACATAAGCAAGTTCGTTGAAGTAAATGGTGCTCGCATTGAATATATGGAATGGGGAAATCCAGACAATCAAAGTGTAATCATGCTCCACGGCACCAATGCTCATGCACATTGGTTTAAATTCATTGGATCTATGCTCTCTGAAAAATATCATTTTGTTGTCATGAGTTTTTCAGGTATGGGTGGAAGTGACTGGAGATCTTTTTATACAAGAGATACTTTTGTTGATGACGTTTGGGGAGTAGTCAAGGATACTGGGATGAAGGATCCGATAGTAGTAGGTCATAGTTTTGGCGGTATGGTCTCCTTAATAACTGCTTCAAAACATAGTGAAGACATGTCAGGTCTTTTACTAGTTGATTTCGTGGTGAATAAACCAGAGGAGCATCATGAATGGTATGAAGATAGAGTACCTGCGAGACCTCCAAGAATTGTAAAAGAAAGAGAGGAACTCATAAAAAGATTCAGGTTAATGCCTCCTCAGCAATGCATAAATCAATATTTAGTTGATTACATTGCAGATCACTCTATTAGAGAGACTGAAAAAGGTTGGGCGTGGACATTCGATCCATCTGCTTATGATGGCTTGATTATAGGTTCAGATCACTCAAAGATATTATCTGAACTCAGTTGTCCCGTCGGCTTTTATTATGGTGAGCATACTATTGAATTTAAAGAGGGTGAGTTGCAAACGATGAAAGATCTTCTTCCAGAAAATTCACCAATTTTTGGTTTAAAGGATGCACAGCATCATTTAATGTTAGATCAACCTTTACCTTTTATTGAGAACCTAGATCGACTGATTCAAGAACTTCTGACTAAATCTTCTTGAGGTTTTTTCATGAACCATATAATGAATATGGCCAACACAACCATGCCAGTAAGCATTAGAAAAGCATTTTCATAATTCCCATAGTATTGAAATAGAAGGGCAACTCCCGGTGTTCCAATTGCCTGGAATAAAAAAATAAAAGGCTGAGATAGTCCCCTTGAAGTCCCAAAACTTTTTGGCGTAAAAGTATTTCTAAAGAGAATATTACTCATTGGAAGGCCAGCCCCTCCACCAAATCCAAATAAGGCTATGACCAATGCTAATTGAGTAGGACTCTGAGTAAAAGTAATCAACAGAAGACCTACAGCTTGCAAAAATAAAGATATAGTTACAGCCATCCTGGGATCGAGTTTCTTTTCAACCAACCATCCGAATATAACCTTACTCAACATGGCTGGAATAGCATACATTCCAAATATAAATGCTGCTTGATCTGCCCAGCCTCTCTCAGCAGCATAAAATGTAAGATGAGCAAGAATGGCCATCATAGAAGAAAATTGTAGTGAGAAAACTGCTGTTAATATCCAAAAATTCCAATTCTTTAATAGATCCTTAATTTGCCACTCCACTCCAAAATTGTTTTCCGGTTCAACTCCTTGTATCTCTACTCCTCCATCTATCTCCTGACCAACATCTTCAGGTTTATCTATAACAAGTATGAAGATGAGGGGCGAAATAATTACTAATAAAAATAGACCAAAGACAAGATAGACTTCTCTCCACTCTAATAACAAGACATCCATCAAGAAGTATTGGGTTAGGTTAGGAAATATAAAGCCCGCAAAAGAAACACCAACAGCAGCGAAACCCAAAGCTCTTCCTGCCTGCTTTTCAAACCAAGAAGAGACTAATTTCGATGTCGCTAGATTTCCCATGAGAGTCGCTCCTAAGGCAATAGGGAGTCCATAAATAAAAATGAAAGTGAAGTAATTAAACGTCAAGTAAAGTGACATCAAGCTGATCGAATAGATGAAACCTCCCCAAACAATTATCTTTTTTACAGAATATTGGTCTAGAAGTCTTCCGACTATTGGAAAAAAGATTGCAGAGCACATCATGAATATTGGGATGGTAAGAGTTGTAACAAATCTCGAAAGATTTAGTTCTTTTTCCAGATGTAATTGAATAACTGGATAAGTTTGGAAAGCAAAACCAACAGCAAAGAAGTCGATGGCTATAGCTATAACCACCATACGCCATCCAAAGAAAGTGTTCATTTAAGGTTTTTTGAGATTTAAGCTATTTTAACTCAAAGAGGAAAGAGTGTGTTCAGTTAACTCCCAAAGTTTTGATGCTTCGTCAGTGTCTACTGCCCAATCAGCAACACCCACATATCTTGCCGAAGGCCCATCCTCTTGTCTTGCAGCAACATCACAATTCTCACAATAAACTCCACTCACATTATTTAGCATAGGGCTAGTAGCACACCAAAGACTGGTTGCTGCTCCTTGAGTTGCAGATTTAAAGTTAGCAGCAGCCATTTCGGAAAGTTCTCCATCTTCTCCTAACCATCCCAAGGCAATCATTTCCTCTTTTTCCAAGTGTCTTTGTAGAGGTGTAAATATTCCACCCGGATGAACAGAGTATGTTTTTATACCTTCATTTTTCATCTTGTTGCTAATCTCTACAGCTAGCAAGCTTGCAGCAGTTTTAGATTGTCCGTAAGCTTTCCATTTATCATAAGACTCATCAAAGTGAACATCTTCCCATTGAATACCAGACAACTTATGACCTGTAGAAGAGAGGGTTACGATTCTTGCCTCTGAAGATTTCATCATTATTGGAAGTAAGCCCTTTGTCAGAATAAAGTGACCTATGTGGTTTACTGCAAACTGCAAATCCCAACCTTCTTTTGTTGGCATCTGGGGACAAGCCATCACAGCTGCATTGTTAATTAAAATATCTAATGAACTACCCGTATTTTTATATTCATTTACGAAATGATTGACTGAAATAGGATCTGCTAGATCCATCTCCATAATATTTTCTTCTTCAACTATTCCAGAGAGTTCTTTTTTTGCCACATCAGTTCTTCTAGCCGGCACAATAACCCTTGCCCCTGCTTCTTTTAGACCTCTCGCCGTTTCTAGACCAATACCTGAATAACCTCCAGTAACCATAGCTACTTTTCCATTAAGATCTATTCCTTTCAATACCTCTTTAGGTTCACTTTTAGCACCAAATCCTGAATCTACAGGTTTTTGTTGTTCTGAAATCATAATTTTCCCCTTTTCTATACTATACCCCATCTCTTAAGAATCTTCGGTACTTGATGTAAATACCAACAAGTTCTGTATAATTTAAAAATGTTGCGTATCGTAGACAAAGCACTCACATTTGATGATGTTTTGTTGTTGCCTGATCACTCCGATATCCTCCCGAAAGATGTTGATCTAAAAACACGTCTTACTCAAAAAATTAACTTAAATATTCCATTATTATCTGCTGCCATGGATACAGTCACTGAATCTCGCATGGGAATAGCATTGAGTGAGTTGGGTGGTATAGGAATTATTCATAAGAATCTTTCGATTCAAGATCAAGCTGCAGAAGTGAGAAAGGTTAAAAAATATGAAAGTGGAATTGTGAGAGATCCAATTACTATAAGGTCAGATAATAAAGTAGGTGAGTTGATCCAGTTGACCAACGAATTAAATATTTCTGGTATGCCAGTAGTTGATGATGGAAATTTGGTTGGAATTGTAACTAGTAGGGATTTTAGGTTTCAAGAGCAACATTCAGTTCAAGTATCAGAAATTATGACTCCTAAAGAAAAATTAATAACTGCGCGAGAAGGAGAAAGTCCTGATGTGATTAAGACTCTGTTACAAGTCAACAGAATAGAAAAAATTCTACTTGTTGATGATTCTTTTGCTTTGACAGGATTAGTGACTTTGAAAGATATTAATAAATCTCTGGATTTTCCTAACGCTACTCGTGATGAGGAGGGAAGATTACTTGCAGGTGCTGCAATTGGTACTAAACCTGATACATTAGATAGATGTGAAGCATTAATTGCAGCTGGAGTTGATGTTCTAGTTCTTGATAGCGCTCATGGCCAATCCGAAGGTGTTTTGAAACAAATCAAAGCAGTTAAATCAGCCTTTAAAGATACACAAATTATCGGAGGCAATATAGCAACGGGTGAGGGTGCCCTTGCTCTAGTGGAGGCCGGTGCTGATGCCGTAAAAGTTGGTATTGGGCCAGGTTCCATTTGCACAACAAGAATCGTTACCGGAGTAGGAGTACCTCAAGTTTCTGCAGTTGCAGACGTAACTAGTGCTTTGCTTAAAAAAGATATTCCTATCATCGCAGATGGTGGAATAAGATTTTCAGGAGATATAGCCAAAGCCATAGCAGCTGGAGGTCACACTGTTATGTTAGGAAGTGTGCTTGCTGGAACTGAAGAAGCTCCAGGAGAATTAGAGTTATATCAAGGAAGAAGTTATAAATCTTATAGAGGCATGGGCTCTATAGGTGCTATGTCAGGTGATCAAGGTTCTTCTGATCGTTATTTCCAAGACAGCGCTGGAGCTACTGAAAAATTAGTACCGGAAGGTATAGAAGGCAGAGTTCCTTACAAAGGTTGGCTAGAAGCTGTTATTCACCAAATGATCGGTGGCCTTAGACAAAGCATGGGTTATACAGGCTCACATAATATCGAGTCAATGCGAACCAAACCAAAATTTGTTCAGGTTACTTCTGCCGGAGTAAATGAAAGCCATGTTCATGATGTTAGTGTAACTAAAGAGGCACCTAACTATAGAATGAGCTAATTTTATGGCACAGAATATTCTTGCCGATAAAATTTTAATAATTGATTTTGGTTCACAATACACACAACTCATTGCTAGAAGAGTAAGAGAACTTGGAGTTTATTGCGAAATATATAGTCACAGAGCCTCTTTCAAAGCTATTAAAGATTTCAATGCCAATGGCATTATTCTCTCGGGTGGACCGGAAACAGTAAAACAAAAAGGCTCCCCTAAGATACACGATAAAGTTTTTGAGCTCGGTATTCCGCTTCTTGGGATCTGTTATGGGATGCAATCTATAGCTAAGCAACAGAAAGGAAAGGTTGAGTTAGCTAATAAAAGAGAATTTGGTCATGCGGATTTATCTCTCAAGAGTCAAGGTTCAGGGCTTTTTAAAGGTATCAATAAAAAGAAAATGAGTGTTTGGATGAGCCATGGAGACCATGTTTCCAAACTTCCTAAAGATTTTAAGGTTTGCGCAACAACCAACAATAGTCCTATAGCAGCATTTCATCATCCAACAAAAAAGATATTCGGTCTTCAATTTCATCCTGAAGTAACGCATACACCTCAAGGCAAGAAGATATTGAAAAACTTTGTTAGAGATATATCAGGGTGCAAAGGTTTGTGGAATTCTAAAAATATAATTGACCGAGCGGTAAGTGAAATAAGAGAGCAGGTAGGTGATCAAGAAGTATTATTAGGTTTATCAGGAGGCGTGGATTCTGCCGTTGTTGCAGCATTACTCTCAAAAGCAATAGGCAATCAGTTGACCTGTATCTTTGTAGACAATGGACTCCTTCGGCTCAATGAAGGCGACCAAGTCATGGAAACTTTCAAAGGTAAATTTGGAATCAAAGTAAAAAGAGCAAATGCCGGCAATCAATTCCTAAGAGATTTGAAAGGAAAAAAAGATCCGGAGCAGAAACGCAAAGCTATTGGAAAAACTTTTATAGATGTCTTTCTTAAAGAGGCAAAAAGAAATAAAAAAATTCAATGGTTAGCACAGGGGACAATTTATCCTGATGTTATTGAATCAGCTGGCACAAAGAATGGGTCAGCGCATGTAATAAAATCTCATCACAATGTAGGAGGTCTGCCGAGTTATCTTAATCTCCCTGTGATAGAGCCCTTAAAGGACCTATTTAAAGATGAAGTCAGAAAGATTGGTTTAGAGCTTGGTTTACCAAAAGAGATATTATTTAGACACCCTTTTCCAGGTCCAGGTTTGGGTGTTCGAATTCTTGGTGAAATTAAACGACCTTATATTAAAAGTCTTCAATTAGCTGATGATATTTTTATAAGTGAGTTGGTTAAAGGTGGTTACTACGAGAAAGTTAGTCAAGCTTTTGCAGTATTTTTACCGGTAAAATCCGTTGGAGTAGTAGGTGATGCTAGGCGGTATGAATATGTCATTGCCCTAAGAGCAGTTGAAACTATAGATTTTATGACTGCAAAGTCAGCCAAACTTCCCCATACTTTCTTAGAAAAGGTTTCTAATAGAATTATTAATGAAATTCCAGAAGTGTCTAGGGTAACCTACGATATTTCTAGTAAACCCCCAGCTACAATTGAGTGGGAGTAATGATGCGTACGCTAAAAATCAGCACCTATTTAGCAGCAGATTTAGAGACGGTTAAGAGTTATTTAATGACGCCAGCGCTACTCAATTATGTGGTGGCTGGTTTAATGAAATTCCATCCTATCGAACCAAATTTCTTTCCGTCAAAATGGGTTGAGGGGAAGTTCTCTGTAAAAATGTTCGCATTTCATTTTTTACCCATCGGAAAACAAATTGTAGGTATAGAATTTCCACAAAAATCCGATCATTGGGTTCTCAGAGATAATGGAAGTGGTTCTATAGCAAAAACTTGGGATCATCTAATTTTTTTAGAATCGGAGGGAGGCGGAACTCGATATACAGATGAGGTTTCTATCGATGCTGGTCTTTTCACATTACCAATCTATATCTACGCATTCATTTTTTACTCCTATAGACAAATGCGATGGCGGAAACTAGTAAATCTCAATTTTAGGGAGTTACAAAAGCAGAAATGAAGAACGAAACTTGTAAACTACTTGTAAACTCAGTTTTGCCCCTCGCAAACCCTTGCTACATAGGGCTTTGTAAAAGTGTAACTATTGAGTGGGAATAAAGCATAAAAAGTGAATTATGGATAAAGAGAATATCGATATCATCAAAGCAGAGGGTGAACTCGTGGAATTATATGCTGATGAAATACCTGAATTAGCATGGTCAACTGGACCAGCATCTTACGAATACTATATGAAACGTCGATCTCTGTTTGATGCCTGGATACAACGCTTATGGCGAGCCCCAGGTACAATTTTTAGTTCTGACTCGGCAACATTGAGTATTGATGAAGGTAAATTACTTGGAGTTGCAATTGCTTTTAATGGAGGCAAATACAGAGAACGCATCAGGGCAGGAGGACCTTTATGGGAAGAAATGTTAAAAGCTGATGAAGTTACTACTGAAGAGATAGCCGGGGTTACCGAAAGGGCAAAATTAGCCAGTTGGTTAAATCCTGTAATCTATTCTAATACCTTTTATGTTCATGCCTTAGCAGTAAAACCAGAAGCGAGAGGTAAAGGAGTAGGTTACTCAATGATGGAGTACTTATTTGAGGAAGCTAAAGAGCTTGGCTATCAAGAATTTCAACTTGATGTTCTATCCGATAACCCCGCCGTGGGATTTTATCGTTCCCTTGGTTTAGAAGTACTTGCTGAAACGAAGGCTCCAAAACCAGCTGAATTTGGTGTGCCAATAGAATTTAGGATGGGTAAACTTCTTAACTAAAAAAACGAGATCAGAGTTTAAAGGTTCGTGAAGTGTAAATTTTTAATAAGAGTAACAAAGAATCTTAAAATTACTCACTTTTCTTACGCGACCATCTGAGAACCAACAAAAATAATACAATGAATATAGGAAAATCTAGAAAGGTGGTGTAGGTCAGCCAAAAGTCCTCCGAGAAATTTTCTGCTACGAAATAGTTACTCAAAGCACCAAAAACACCTGTGAAACTCATCCCTATGGCAAGCCTATTTTGATGGAGCGCTCCTCCTGGTATGTAACGCTCGAACCTAGCACCAAAGTAAGTTCCTTGCCTGAACACCCCATCAAGAAAAAATACCAATGCTATCATTAGTCCAAGCAAGGTTCCTTTCATTTGTACCCAGTATTCGTCTTGTAAAATCAGAGAGAAAATACCTGATATGAGTAACATGATTGTGCCAAAAACTGCGAAGCCGCCCAAAAGGTCAACCTTAACAAACCGTTGCAATAGAATCAGGCTTAAACCTGCAACTACACCCACCATTGTTGCAAAAACTAAATCCCCTGTGATTTTCCCTACTATAAAAAATAAAGCTCCTAATCCTAGATCTGCATAAACAGAATACTTATTTTCTCCCCATTTATCCTTTTGGTTTATATCTGAATTTTCCCCGTAAATTTTCTTAACTAATTTTTCGCCATAGCGAACATCCTTACCAGGGTGACTTTCATATACCATCTGTCCATCTTCAATTACAGCGATACCAGTATTCCACGAATTAAAATAGCCAGACTCAACATGAGCTTCTGATTTATCCAATGCTTCTAGAGAATGAATGAAAGTGGTAGTTCCTTCCATATAACTCATTGACTGTTCATCCATGAGGCTTTCATTTACATATAAACTTGAAGTGACTTTGCTGAATGTTAAAGTCACCTTGACTAGACATTCATATCCGCGAAAGTTAAAAGGTCTAAAATAACTCCAAATTTCCATCTAGAGTGGAACAAATTAAAAGAGTTGAGAAAATGCCATATAGGCAATAATTAACCAACCAATTGCAAAAATAGCAAATCTTAGTAAGACAATATTTATAGTAAGCTGAACAAGTGAATGTATTATTCTCACTATGACGAATGCCCATGCTAATTGAACCATCAAAGGTTCAAAATTATTGATTAGTGCAATCGATAAAGTTACAACATAAAAGGCCACTGGTTGTTCAAAGAGATGATTATAGTTATCTGAAGTTCTCTCAACCCAAGCAGGCATCAATCCTTTTAAATCTTTTGTGTGAGCTGCATCCTGCGGATCTTTTGTAAATTTTACTCTACCATAGGCCATAATTGCGGTGATAGCAAAGGTCCATAGTATTAATATAAATACTGGTGTTAAAAGTGCTGTTTGATTCATAACCTCTCCATTTTTTCAATCATTGTATGTTAATTTTAAATTTAAGTTTATTTATTAAGCTACATTTAGTGATTGGTAATAAAAAAAGTTACAATAAATTTTTATTCATACTATAAGGAGAAAAAATGAAGAAATATATTTTTGCTTTAACTTTAATGTTTGCACTTTCGGCACATGCGTTTGAAGTTACAGGAGATAGTTTCACGGCAAAATGGAAAATAGATTCAATAACAGTAGGGAAATTAGAAAGTACCATTAATCTATCTAGTGCAGATACCGGCCAATACGGAAAAGTTTACGTCTCTTATACTTTGACATCAAATCCAAATATCCCTAATTCGGGAACATGGATTGGTTACGGGAGAGGGATTAGCCCAGATGGTGTTCTTGCAAGAGGAGATTTAATGGGAGTTTGGACCATGGACGGCACGAAAATAAATATTAAGTCAGTCGACAGCGTAACAGATGGTATAAATTTCTTAAGTGGAACTATTGATTTAGTCGCAGGTGAAATGGAGGCAGAAGTCTTTAAAGTAGAGTAAATCCTCATTAAGCATAAAAGCGGCCTGTGTTAATTTTATGCTTATGATTTATAAACTTTTGAATTCTTTGACAGAAGATTTTATTATCATAAGACATAAGTCATCCAAAGATTGGATTTAGTAGCTTTGGGTAGAAAAATTTTTCTTTATTCAAGTCAAGATTTCTTGCTAAGAATTCTTTTACAATTTCATCAGTGAAATCTTCATTCCTTGTATAACGAATCTCTTGTGATTTATCTTGCTTCATAGATGGAGAAGAGAAAATTGTTTTATTATCTATGGTAGAAATCATTGCTTGCTGTGCTACTAAGACAGACCGCATTGTAAAGTCAAAGGTGTTATCTTTTGATTGAAGTTTGGGTAGACAGTGGAATAGTATCTCTCCACTATCCAGCCCTTTTCCTAAAAAGTGTATTGTTGCACCAACATAGCTAGGATTATTGTCATAAAGAGCCCAAAAATTGCATGAAGAACCTCTATAATAAGGAGATACTCCCATGTGTATATTTATAGCCTTATGCTCAATAAGAAAGTCTATTAGCCAACCCTTTATATAACTCGCACCAAATACAACATAGATATCGGAGGTGAGTGATTCTATGAGTTGTGATTTTTTAAGTTTGTTTAAATCGCCGGATTTTATAGGAAGAATTTTGATATTGTCCGGTAGAAAATTGATATCTCCAAAAATGTTTCTCTCTGAGGTGATAACATTTTGGAAGTAAGAATACATCACCTTTGATTTTTTAAAAAAGTCTTTTACTTGACCTGGGAAGACTGTGTTTACCTCACTTATGAAAAATACTTGGTCAGAAATTTTTGAAAACTCTTTTGCAAGGTTTAAATGTCTTGGCTGATTGCTACTGAAAATAGTTACTTTCACTGATTCATCTCCTTATAAACATTAGCATGATCTTCCCTTGGAATTTCAAGTGGAGAAAGTATATCTTTTACAGACATATTGGACCTAAATCCCATATGTATGTTCATCTCTTTAAGTATGTTTAGTGTTGTTTTATTGTAGTCTCCGCAAGGATGTGACATAACATCTATTGGTTTCCCTAATAACTTTGAAAGATGATCGTAGTTTTTTTTATATTCAGATTTTTGTTGAGCTCTACTTAGTTTGCTTATCCTGGTTGGATGGGAATATCCATGCAAACCGATAATGTGACCTTTAGATTCTATCCTGACTAGATCCGTCTCCGACATCCATAAATCTTTTTTCGCAAGATCAATATCAAAAGATCTATTATCCATTATATCATTCATGATTTCTTTATATTGTTCGCCAACCAGAAAATTATCTCTCAGATATCTGAACCACTTATCGTTTTCTGTATAGAAACTGAAAGATGATAGATAATCCAATTTCAAGTACTCTGAACGATGACGTGAGAACTCTGCGGCGTTTTTTTCTTCAACAATCTCAAAGAAACATTCATAAAACTCATCAATTTTTTTAAAATATTTCGTTCTGAAGAATCTATATATTTCAAGTGGATCAGGTTCTGCACCGAAAGCACTACTATAAACAAAAAAGAAAGCCTCTATGCCTAACCTCTCCATAATCGGTACTGCGATGTCGTATTGGCATTTAAGAGCATCGTCAAAAGATAAACAAATATCAGTTTTTTTAAGATTATTACTTTCGAAACTTTTCTTGTATTCACTGGCACTTAAGATGCGATAATGTTTATTTAACCAGTCTATCATTTTAACAAATTCAGAATCACTTAAACTCCCTTGAGATGGCAGGTGTTTTTCGTCATGAAAGTGATGAAACATTACTGAGTGAGTAGTTTTGTGCATTGGTGTCTTCGTCAATTAAATTTTTTAAGGCAAGAGTATACAATCAATAATCAAATCTAAGTGAGCTGATAAGATAATTTTCAAGTATCAATCAATTTCATTTTTAAAGTTATTAAAATTTAAATATCAAACCTCAAAATCTTTTGAATTTTTCAACATGTGTGCCGGGCCATGATTTAGGTTAGTAGCTGCATTTTCTCCATACAACATTTCCTTTTGTTGCCCGAAGTTTTTTCTATTATTGGCAAGTGGAGCTAATTCTTTGGCTTTTCCTAGAGCAGTTTTAGAAAGCTCTTCAAATGAACTCACCCCTTGAACAATTCCAGCTTTAAAAGCATCATTACCGGTCCATCGTTTAGATAATTGAACGGTTTCAAAAAAGGCATTTGCAGGAATTTTGTGCTTAAACAATGCTAGCTCTGGCCTTGGAATTGGTAAACCTAGTTGCATTTCATTGGCACATAAAAATCCTTTATCCTCTCTCATAATCCTAAAGTCATGAGCAAGGGCAAACATAAAACCAGCTCCGAAAGTATGTCCATTAAGCGCACATACAGTTGGAATTGGTAATGTGATGAACCTCCCCATTAAATACATGAATTCTTCTCCGAACACTTCTCTATCACCTCCATCTGGATGATCTTCGGCAGCTTGCATCCAATCTAGATCTAGTCCATTTGAAAAAAACTTTGAATCAGTAGCAGATGTAATTAATGCTCCTGGACCTTCATCATCTTCAATTGCATCTAAAGCTTTAGCAATTTCTCTTACGAATGTCGTGTTCCAACGATTCTCCCCAGCATCCATTGTCAAAAAATAAATAGACTCTTTTTTTTCTAGTTTTATCACAACATTTCCCTACAAAGTTTAAAGATCAAAATACTATACATAAAAAAATGATTGAAACTAAAGACAAACTTTTGTCAGATACTTTAATATCAATAACCTTATGACAAAAAAAAAATTTAAGACAATTTATTTTATCTACAATGCTGATGGTGGATTATTGAATGAAATCAAATATTGGATCAATAAGAATCTTTTAAAAAAAAACACTAAATGTGAACTATGCGATATTTCTCATAGCAAGATCTTTGTAAGATCTGAATGGTTAGAATTTATTAAAGAACTAAAAAAAGAATACAAAGTAGAAGTCTTACATCGAAATGAAATCCCAGAAAGTCTTTTAAAAAAAAATTATGCATTTCCTTGTGTCATTTTGGAGACAGAGCATGATCTGATAGAAATCATCAATGGTATTTCTTTAAGTCGTTTTACAAAAACTGAGGGTGTGAAAGAATTACGTGAAAAGGTATTTGAGAAAGTTATATAACTATATAAGGTTTTATAACTTCGCATACATATAATTTTAAATAAAATCTATCACTAGCTAAAAAAATGGATCCACTAACTCAAGGAACAGTAGGTGCAGCTTTCTCACAGTCATCTGCGGATAAGAAAAATATACTAAAGATTAGCGTTATTGGTTTTCTTGCAGGATTAGCCCCTGATTTAGATGTATTAATACAATCATCAACTGACCCAATTCTGTCTCTCGAATACCATAGGCAGTTCTCTCACTCACTTTTTTTTATCCCCTTTGGATCTTTAATTGTTGCAGCAATTATTTTCCCTTTATTTAAAAAATCCATGAATTTTAAGACAATCTATATAGCAAGTTTCTTGGGTTATGCGACTCACGGATTACTTGATGCATGCACTTCCTATGGAACTTTACTTTTTTGGCCTTTCTCAAATGAGAGAGTGACTTGGAATAATATATCTATAGTTGATCCTATCTTTACGATTCCTGTTTTAATACTTATTGGAGTTGCAATAAAAACCAAAAGAAAAATTTATAGCTTTTTTTCAATTGGATGGATCATTTTTTATCTTTCTTTAGGCTTTGTTCAATATGAAAGAGCATTGTCGACTGCGAATGATCTTGCCGAGTCCAGAGGGCATAATCCTGAGCGCCTTACACTTAAGCCCTCTTTTGGTAATTTAATTTTGTGGAAATCTATTTATGAACATGAAAAGACTTTTTATGTTGATGCAATTAGAACATTTCAAACGTCTACTGTGTGTTTGGGTGAGAGTATCAAGATTTTTGACTATCAGGAACATCTACCTGATCTTGATAAGGAGAGTCAGCAGGCTCAAGATATTGAAAGGTTCAGATGGTTTTCTCAGGACTATTTAGGCTTTGATCGAGAAAAAAGTCTTGTAACAGATGTTCGCTACTCAATGCTACCAAATCAAATTGAGCCAATGTGGGGCCTAGTAATTGATGATCTGCGAGATACAAATGAACATGCAATTTGGTGGACGGGCCGTGACTTAGATGAAAGTCAGTGGGATTTATTCGTTAAGATGCTAAGGGGTAAAGAATGCAAAGTTCGATCTTGATATTAGAGATGAAGACGAAGTGTAAGGAGGATATACTTCAATGACAAAGAAGGGAGTTTATGGAAACCATTAATGAATTAGCAAGAGAAACACCAATTATTCATCGAACGGAAGTATTGGTTGTTGGTAGCGGTCCAGGAGGTTTAGCAGCTGCTATAGCTTCAGCAAGAGCAGGAGCAGAAACTACCTTGCTTGAACGTTATGGTTGCTTTGGAGGTAATCTCACTCAGGTGGGTGTCGAAGGCTTTGCTTGGTACCGTCATGATAAAACCGTGGATAGTGAAGGTATTGGAATAGAGTTTGAAGAACGTGCAAAATCTATGGGTGCTTCCAATCCTGAACCTCAATCTAATAGTCACGCAATAGATGGCGAAGCATTTAAATTCGTTGCAGATGTTTTAGTTGAGGAAGCAGGTATTACACCCATGTTACATAGAACAATGGTGGCAACTATAGTTGAGAATGCAGTCATTAAAGGTGTTATTGTTGAAAGTAAAGCCGGTAGAGAAGCAATCTTGGCAAAAAGAGTTATAGATGCAACTGGCGATGCAGATATTGCCCATAGAGCCGGAGCTATTGTTCACAAAACACCTGTTGAAAAAATGATGGCCGTATCAGTCATGTTTTCAATGAATGGTGTTGATAAAACTCGTTTTATTGAAGATGTAAAGTCTGATCCGCATACTTATAGTGATTGGTTTGGCCCAGGTTGGGGAATGAAGACATCCGGTAAAGAGGATGAATTATTTTCTCCCTATCTAAAAAAACCATTTGAACAAGCAATCGAATCTGGACTAATACCTAAAAATCTAACCACCATTACTGGAACATGGGGTGCCATAAGCGAGCAGGGTGACCTAAGTTATTTGAATATAATTCATTTAGCAGGTCTTGATGCAACTAATCCAGATCACCTTACAAAAGGAGAGATGGAGGGTCGCAAGCAAGCAATGTTTGCCATAGATGCACTGAAAAAATATAACCCTGGTTGTGAGGAAGCTAAATTGAGAAATTTCGGTATGACTCTAGGCATTAGGGATACAAGGAAAATTGATGCTGCATACAACATGACTGCTGAGGATGTACACAATGAAGCTAAATTTGAAGATAGTATAGGAATTTTTCCAGAATTTATTGATGGTTATGGTGTGCTTGTCTTACCTACCACTGGCCGATACTTCCAACTGCCATATCGTTCTATGCTGCCAAAGGGTGTCGAAAATTTACTGGTTACGGGTAGATCTGTTGGAGGAGACAGGGGCTCTCACGCCGCAGTGCGTAATATGATGTGCTGTGCAGTTAATGGCCAAGGTGCAGGAGTTGCAGCAGCAGTTTCAATTCAGACTAATTCTGATATTTCAGCAGTTGATATAAAAAAAGTTCAACAAACATTGCTTAAACAGGGAGCACGAATTCACTAATTTCGAATTCATCTAAACAAGTTTTAAAATGATTTACGACTATGCAGAAAGACATTATCCCTTTGAAGGTTGTTTTAACTTCAGAGATATTGGCGGTTATTTAAATCAAGATGGGCAGCGGGTAAAAAAAGGGCTCTACTTTCGTACTGGGAGACAAGATAGGATGACAGATAGAGATTTATTAAAGCTATCTGAACTAAAGATTTCTACCCAGATAGATCTGCGTAAACCCGATGAGGTTTTGGATCAAGGTAGAGGTCCTTTAGAAGCTATGGGTGCTAAATACATAAACATAGCGGTTATACCTGAGGGAGGCAGCGATCAATTGAGTAGGCTAGTTGGTGATACAGGCATCTCAGGAAAGAGATACTTAGGCTACTTAGAATTCGGACCTACTTCTTGGCTTAGGTTATTTGGAATATTAGCCGATGAGTCTAATTTGCCTGTTGTTTTACATTGTACAGCTGGTAAAGACAGAACCGGTGTTTCAACTGCTTTCTTACTTTCTATTCTGGGTGTAAGTCGAGATGTAATAGAAGAAGATTATTTACTAACTAATCTTGATGCTGAAAGACAGGCAGACTTTATTGAGAGGACTGTTGGTTATCCTGATGGATATGATAGAAAAAAAATGGTAAATGTTGCCGGAGTACCTCATGATGCTATGAAAGATTTTTTAGATGGTGTGGAGTCGAAGTGGGGAAGCGTTGTGGAGTATCTTGAAAAAATAGGAATCACTAAAAACCAGATGGATAAAATCCGTCAGAATTTTCTGGAAACAATTTAAGATAATCTTAGAAAGGAGACATAATAAATAGTGAGTTATTCAATTTTTGTGAAAGACGGTACTGCTCAAGGTGTGGCAAAACAACGCTTAATTGAAACCATAGCGGGTCCTGAAAAGCGTGTGATAAATGATCCCTATGCTGATAAGTTTGTTATAGGTTCCGGCGTAATTAAGCTGATGGGACACAGGTTAAATGTTTGGTTGAGCAGTAAACTTGCTCCTGGTTTTCATGAACATCTAATATCACGCACACGTTTTATTGATGATCTGATAGAGAAAAGTGCAAAAGATGGAATTGAACAATATGTGATCCTCGGGGCAGGATATGACTCCCGAGCTATTCGACTCAATCTACCAGCTTCATTGAAAATCTTTGAAGTAGATCAGCCTGAAGTTTCAGACATAAAACTTTCTAAGTTGCCCAAAGATTTGCCAAATCTAGAAAATATCACTTATGTAAATGTAGATTTCTCCTATCAATCTTTAAGCGAACAACTTCTGGCTGCGGGATTTGATCAAACTAAATCGACTATTTTCACACTTGAAGGTGTTTCGCAATACATTTCTAAAGACGCAGTTAGTTCAACAATTAAAGAACTAGCCATGATTACTAAAGATACTAGATCAATTTTCTTTATGTCTTATGTTGATGAGCTTTTGGTAAAAGATCCTGCTGCTTGTTTTGGTGAGGGTTATCCGAACCCTGTAAAAAAAGCTAACTTGATTAAAAGCTTATCAGCTAAAGTTGGTGAGCCTTGGATATCTTTCTATACAGATGAAGAGTTAGAAGGTTTACTTTTTGAAAATGGTTATTCTGTAAAAGAAAATGTCACTTTAGAAGACCTAAACCCTCTCTACTTCACTCCGGTGGGGAGAAAGCTCCATGAAAGTCAAATTTTCAAGCTTGAACATTTTATTGTGGCCGAGTCCTAAAGATGTTCAAACTTAGGACTTTTCAAATTAGTATCTTATTGATATAAAGTCATAGAAAAATTGAGAGAAAATATTGTTAGTAAATGAGGAAATAAAGCTAGATTACTCTGATGTTTTAATTCGCCCTAAAAGATCAACCATGAGTTCTAGGGGTGAGGTTAATTTGGAACGTACTCATAATTTTTTATGGAGTAAGAAGAAGTGGACTGGGATACCTATCATGTCGTCTAATATGGACACAGTTGGTACACCAGCTATGCACAAAGTTTTATCCAAATATAAGTTAATAACTTGTCCTGCTAAACATCATCTAAAGAAAGATCAAGGTAAATTCAAAAAAGGCAAAGCCAACACATGTTGGTTTGGAGGGATTGATGATATTAACAACTTGGCTAAGACCTCCTCAGGATTTATTGGTTTGGATGTTGCTAATGGATATACAATAAAGTTTGTCGATGCTGTGAAGAAACTCAGGGACAAATGTCCAGATGCAACAATTGCTGCGGGTAATGTTGTAACTGCGGATATGACTCAAGAGCTAATTTTAGCCGGTGCAGATATTGTAAAGGTAGGCATAGGACCAGGATCTGTTTGCACGACCAGAATTAAAACTGGTATTGGCTATCCTCAATTAAGTGCCGTAATAGAGTGTGCAGATGCTGCTCACGGACTTGACGCACATATCATAGCTGACGGAGGCTGTGTAAATTCTGGAGATATTGTTAAAGCTTTTGCTGCAGGAGCTGATTTTGTAATGCTTGGAGGTATGCTTGCGGGGCATGATGAATGTGATGGAGAAGTTGAAAATGGTGTTATGAAATTTTACGGCATGGCTTCTGAATCTGCTATGAGTAGACATGGTAATCATAATGCTTACAGAGGAGTGGAAGGTAAGACCGTGGAAGTGGAATATCGCGGAAAGGCAGATGACACAATTAAAGATATTCTTAGTGGAATAAGATCTGCTTGTACTTATGTTGGAGCAACAAGACTAAAAACTCTCTCTAAATGTACAACTTTTGTGCGTGTCAACAATACTCATAATACAATATTCGGTATGGAGTAAATTGCCTTTTCAGGTGGAAAATAAACAACAAATATCGATACAGTAGAAGTGCGTAAATTCTTAACTACCTTTATTTTCATTGCCTCACAAAGTTTCGTTTATACCGAATCTTTGGGAAATCTAGCACAGTATCCACCCTTGGGAGTAGATTTGACTATAAGCACTACTAAAGATGGCTTTCCTAGTCTTGCTCCTTCGGAAATTTCTCTTAATACAGGTCAATATTATCGTTTAAATATTAATTGCCCAGATGTTAAAGATGACTTAACTGGTTGGAGAATAGAAATGCCTGACTTACTTAGAAATTCTCATCTTAGGCTGGTAACAGTGGGGGATATTGAGATTCATTTACAAGGTTTAAGTTTTAATGCAATTGAATGCGATGAGATTGGTTCAGCTCACGTTAGTTTTGTACCTATTAAGCCTGGTTCTTATCAACTTTATGTTGGAAATGTACCAAGTGCTGTGAGAAGGCCAATTGGCGAAGCTGGAATTCAAGAAAAAGGTAACTTTGTTTTAAGTCGTTTTATTGTAAATTAATAAATTCAGCTAAAACCGTTTCTGTATTAGTTAAAGATGAGTTATTGATGAGGTAATGTTAGAAAAAAAGGATTTTTTATTCACTACAGAAACAACCCCTGATGTAAGTACCGATCTTTCTGCAAGTTCAAAAAAAATTGATGCTCTATTAGGTCTTGCTGATGCAGTAAATGTCACAGATTCCCCCAATTGTAAAACTCGCTTAAATAGCTTACTGGTAGCGTCAGAAATTAAGAAAAGTGGTTTGGATGTTATTTTGCAATTAACAGGCAGAGACAGAAATAGGGTAGCTTTAGAGTCAGAACTTTTAGGTGCTTTATCTGTGCAGATTGATAAAGTTCTTTGTCTCAGTGGAGACCAGCCAGATGATGATGGACCAATGGCTGTTAATGAATTAAACAGTAATGATTTGATTCAGCTCTGTAAGACTATATCTGGAGGATCTTTAACTGACGGTACACAAATAAAAAGCCCTTTACCATTATATTCAGGTGCTGCAGACGACCTATATGTACAGTTATCAAATCCAGAAGCAATGAATTCGTTGGCTGGAAAGATGAATCAAGGAGTGAGCTTTATTCAGACTCAATACTGCTTTGATTTTGATGTAATAAAGCAATATTCAGAAAAATTAAATGACCAAGGTATATTCAATGATTGCAAGGTATTGATTGGAATGGGACCACTAAAATCTGCAAAACAGGCAGATTGGATGAGGAAGAATCTCTGGGGGATAAATATTTCTGATGAGATTCTTAACAAATTAGAATGCAGCGATAAACCTGAAGAGACAGGTGAAGAGATTTGTATAGATTTAATTGAAAAGATTATGTTCCTTCCTTGCATTCATGGAGTTCATTTAATGGGCCCCAACTGTGAAAAAGGATCTGCTAAAGTTATATCTAATTTTAAATAATATCTTCTTTTAGAATATCCACCTCTGCGTGAAGATACAATAAATTGATGATTTGGTATTTTTAATTTAAGGTGAAACAAAAGTAAACAATATGGAGAGGTAAGATGAAATCTTCTAACCAAGCAACACTAAAATTGGGAACTAAATCTGATGCAGTAAGAACGAAGTTAATAAATAGAACCGCCAAATGTGAATCGCTTGCTAAAAGAGGGCAAGCTGCTTTAGCGCAAGAAGTTGTTCAGACTGTCGATTTACCTCATCCAATTTATATAGATTCAGCCGAAGGACCCTATTTAACTGATCTTGATGGAAATAAATATATAGACTTAACAGGTGGATTTGGTCCAAATGTTCTTGGTAATAAGCCTAAACCAATTGAAGATGCGCTTTCTTCTCAAATTAAAAAAGGTTGGCATTATGGGATTCCTGGAAGTGGACAGGCCCAATTAGCTGAATTAATAAAAGAATCTTCACCTTCTGTGGATGAAGTGATGTTTTGTAATTCTGGTAGTGAAGCGACTATGTTTGCCTTTCGTGCAGCCAGGGCCGTTACTGGCAAGAAGGTAGTTGCTTTATTTGATGGTTCTTATCATGGGATACATGATTATGCCTTGTTAAGAGCTGACTCAAAGAGTGAAAGATCAACACCCACAAGCCTTACCCTTGGATCAGGCATTCCAAATGAAGTTTCCCAAAATCTAATGATGATGCTTCCATATCGAGATAAAAATGCCTATGAGTTGATCCGAAAGTATAAAAATGATTTGGCCATGGTTGTTATTGAACCTGTTCAGAGCTCTAATCCTAGGCTTGACAGTCAAGAATTTTTAGAAGGTTTAAGAGATGTCTGTACTGAGTGTGAAGTTCTTTTAATGTTTGACGAAGTCATAACTGGTTTCCGAATAGAGTATGGAGGATGTCAAGAATATTACAACATAAAACCCGATGTGATTACATATGGTAAGGCTGTAGGCGGAGGAATGCCGATCGGTGTAGTTGCAGGACCTAAAAAAATTATGAATAGTTTTTCTGGAGCTGAAGATACTCCGGCAATATTTGCTGGTGGTACATTTAGCGGCAATCCTCTTACTATGGCTGGAGGTATTGGTGCTTTGGAGTATTTAAAAGAAAATAAAGAACATATATATCCTTATTTGCATGAACAAGGTGATCGGCTTGCTAAAGAAATTAATGAATTTTGTTCAATGTCCAAGATACCTGCAAAGTTGATGAATGCTGGATCTATGATGCATTTAATTTTTGGTGATAACGATATTAAATCATCCAGAGATATAGAAAGACGTCACTATCATTTAGAAAATGAATTTTATCTTCATCTTTTAGGTCATAATGTTATTGTTCCTGGGATCCATTTAGCATTTCTGTCCTATGCCCATTCTCCAGAAATAGTTGATCAAGTTATTTCCGCATTTAAAAATACTTTTGAAGATCTAAGGTCAGACGGATATATATAAGAAGTAATTGATTTAGAAAAAAGACTGATTTCGTAAAACATAAAATATTAATGAACAACAGAGAAGACTCACAAAATCCAACTTTTATAACACTTGAAGCAGCAGCAGAAATGAATACTGGAACAAGGATAACTTTTGTTCCTGGCGTCCAGGCTCTTTATGCTGAAGCGCTCAAGAATATTTGTTTTGTAAAACAAATCCCAATAACACGTGTTTTACATCCTTTAATGGGAATAGATAAAGAAACTGGAGAGGATAGACAAGCAAATCTATACAACTTAACTAAACAAACAAGTTTACCAACTATGCTTCATGAGGAAGAAAGGCCAAGAAATGTCTGGATAGAGCAACTCGCTCTTGCTGAGCGAATTGGAGCAGAAGAAAGTCCTTCGATTATCCCAGAAAGTTTTGAACTCAGAGCAGAAATGTATGGACTATGCGCTATTATTCTTGCGGAGGATGGATTGGTTTGGAATATGAGGATCTTGAATGATGGTCCTTTAGGGAGAAAATATGGCTACAGCAAAGTTGCCAGCTCATCGGCTCCTTCCAAAATTATAAATGCCCTAAAAGTTATTGATGCAAAATTAAAATCCCAAGAAAAACTTAATTCAAAGTTTTTGATAGGAGATGAACTCTCAGCAGTAGACATTTATTGGGCAACTATGAGTATGTGCATGATACCGGCAACTGAGGACATCATGCCCAAAACAAAACAAAATCAGGGTATGTTAGCTGGCTTTGAAGCAATCTCTAAAATACCAGATTTTGCTAATATAATTTCACCTCTAATGCGCGATCATCAAAGCAATATTCTTAAGACTTATTGCGAGACTCCTGCCATCCTTGGAGGTGACCCTTTATAGGTTTTAGATATGGAAGAACAGTTTGTTCACTCTGATCTTTATACTAAAGAAATTCTAGAAGAGGTTAAGACTATCGCTCTGGTTGGAGCAAGTTCTAATCCACAGAAAGATAGTTACAAGGTTATGAAATTCTTATTAGAAAAAAACTATGTGGTTTATCCTGTAAATCCTAACGAAAAAGGGAAAAGTATTTTAGGTCAATATTGTTATGGGGATCTTCAGTCCATAGGCTTGCCCATAGACATGGTAGAAGTCTTTAGAAAGTCTGAAGAAGTTCTTGGCATTACCAAGGAGGCAATCAATATTGGCTCAAAAGTTCTTTGGACTCAATTGGGTATAATTGATAAAGAAGCTTTCAAAATGGCAAAAAACGAGGGACTGAAAGTTGTCATGAATCGATGTCCTAAAATCGAATTAAAAAAATAAAAACTTATTTAAGGTCTAAAAAATGAATAATGAAATGAATATACTCGTTAGTAATATCCCCAGAGAGGGTATTCTTCGCCTTGTTATGGATGATCAAAAGAGTGGCAATGCTTTATCGGAAGAAATGATGAGTATATTAATAAAGGCAATAGAAAAGGCTTCAATTGATGACTCAGTTAAAGTCATTATTTTAGCTGCCGAGGGAAGCATATTTAGTTCAGGACATAATTTAAAGCAAATTACTGATGCAAGAGAGCAAAGTGAAGATGGTGAACCCTACTTCAGACAATTATTTGACCAATGCTCATCTTTGATGCAACTTCTAGTCAATTGTCCAAAACCTATCATTGCACAAATATCAGGTATAGCTACCGCAGCGGGATGTCAGTTGGTTGCAACTTGTGATCTTGCTTATGCTTCAAGCTCAGCTAAATTTGCAACACCGGGAGTCAACTTGGGGCTTTTTTGTTCTACTCCCATGGTAGCTCTAACCAGAGCAGTTAAAAATAAGCATGCTATGGAAATGCTTCTTACCGGTGACTTTATTGACTCAAAAAAAGCAAAAGAAATAGGATTAATAAATAATTTTTATGAAATTGATGAGTTAGAAAAAGAAACTATGGATATAGCATCCAAAATTGCTAATAAATCTTCAGTGGCTGTATCAACGGGTAAAAATGCATTTTATACTCAATCTGATTATGACTTAGCTCAAGCTTATGACTTTACTTCAAAAGTCATGGTAGAAAATTTATTGAAAGATGATGCTAAAGAAGGGATAGGAGCCTTTTTGGAGAAGCGTAAACCAAATTTTAAAAAATAACTTTATCTTTTGTCATACTTACTAAGGGTTCTGAATTTTCCTAAGGCTTTTTGGAGGAAACTAGCTTTATTGGCCTTCTCATCCTTTTTTATCACTGTAGGAATTGATCATTTTATTAATCCAGATTTCTATCTAGCTATAATGCCTCCTATGTTGCCTTTGCACCTTGAGGCGGTATACGTAAGCGGTTTTTTTGAAATTCTGGGAGGTCTTGGTCTTTTATTATCTCGCTTTAGAAAAATATCAGGTTGGGGTCTGTTGGCCCTTTTGATTGCTGTTTACCCTGCAAATATTTATATGGCTATGACGCCAGAGGCCTTTCCTGAAATTTCAATTTTTGCGCTTTACTTTCGTCTCGCCTTACAATTTCTCTTCTTTTTCTGGGCCTACTCTTTGACAAGGCCGGCTTTCAATCCGTCTAAAAATTATATTTAAATTTATGAGGTTATAACCATGATAGATTATTTTTTTGTGCTTCAGTACGGTCAATGGCTTATATTGGTTATAAGCATTTTGGCCTTATATCAGGTAAGTTCGGTTAATCATGAAACAAGATTGAAAGGCTACTTAGTTACTGCCCTAAGTAGATTTTCAGGCGCTGTAATATTTTTATTTGTTGATTTATTTGCCTTTGTCATAGCTAATTTAATTCAGACTTATATAGCTTTAAGAGGATACTTTAAAAATAAAAATACTGGGGACATAACTAAAGAAAGTGATCAAGATAATGAAAAATTTTAGGAAAATTTTCAATTAGGAGGATAGGATGAATACAAATCTTTTATTTGAAATCGATGGTGCAGTAGCGATACTGACTATAGATGACGCACCTTATAATCGTATGTCTTTAGACTTTATGGACGCGTTAGAAGAAACTGTTGATAAGATTTCAAAAGATAATGCGATTAGAGCAGTGGTTTTAACAGCAGCTGGATTAGATAATTTTTCAGTAGGAATGAATCTTAAGCAATTCCAAGAAGGTATTAACAGAAAGGGCAGTTCAGATGCTCTTTTTGATCAAAGGCTAAAAGTCATAGACGCAATTGAAAGAATGCACAAACCTTGGATAGCAACTTTGTTTGGTTACTGTCTTGGTGGAGGACTAGAAGTTCCTTTGGGATGTCATTTTCGCTTTGCAGCTGCTGAGGATGCACAAATAGGATTGCCAGAACTCGATCTTGGAGCAGTTCCAGCATGGGGTGGGAGTGCTCGTTTAGCCAAGTGTGTAGGTGAGAACCATGCTATAGATATGATACTCAGATCTAAGAAGATTTCTGGTAGAAGAGCTCTAGAAATTGGTCTTGTTCATGAAATTTATCCAATTGATGAATTGAAAGAAGCAGCCATTGCTTTGGGCCATGAACTTGCTGCTCAGCCGGCGGCAGCTGTAGCTAGTATGATGAAAGTCTTGGTTAACAGTTCAGAAAAAAATTTAGATGAGCTTTTAATAGCTGAAAGAAAAGGAGTGCATGAAAATAATGATACGAAAGACTCGAAGGAAGGAATGATGGCTTTTTTAGAAAAGAGAAAACCTCAATTTAATAAGTAAATCTATAAATAATCTATTAAGTAGATTTCTAATTTCTGTGATCTAAAAGACCGGAGAAGAGTGATGAATTTTAATTTTTATAGAATCATTAATCTCAGTAAAAATAAATGTAAATGCGACCTTAGTAACCTCATCTTCATTAAAAGGTTTGAACAAAAGTGTTCCCATTGATGCTAAAAAGTTGTCCTCTAAAAGAAAGTTAAGTTCATCGACCTCAATAGTCTCCCAAGGTTTAAGTGCAAACCCTTTATCTTCTGAAATATCACCCCTAACAAAATAAGATATGGCATCAGTTTTAGTATTCCTGAAAACTTTCTCTGCAGTAAAGGTAGGCTTAAATAAAATATCTTCCTCAGAGAATGCATAGTGTTTTTCAATAAAGACTTCTGCAAGTGTTTTAAAATCAGCACCTTCTTGATATGCCTTACCAATCTCAATTACTCCTTGTCTCCACGAATTTAAAAATTCTTTAATTATTTGTTTCCCCATATCTGTATGTTTTTTATTTGCTTAAACTTTAATTTATACTTAATTCAGAAGGTAAGTAAAATATCTATTATGCTTAGATTATAAAGGAGATGTTATGAGTGATACTAAATATGTACCTCCAAAGGTTTGGACATGGGACGTTGAAAGTGGAGGAAGGTTCGCGAATATTAATAGGCCAGTATCAGGAGCAACTCATGAAAAGGAATTGCCTACTGGGAAACATCCATTACAGCTCTATTCTCTAGGTACTCCAAATGGAATTAAAGTGACAATTTTGCTTGAGGAGCTATTAGCCCTTGGTTATGAAGGAGCTGAATATGATGCTTTTTTAATTAATATAGGTGATGGCTCTCAATTTGGAAGCGGTTTTGTTGAAATTAATCCAAATTCAAAAATTCCTGCGTTATTAGATACAAGCACAGATCCTTCCACTCGTGTCTTTGAATCGGGAGCAATATTGGTATATTTAGCGGAGAAATTTGGAGAATTTTTACCTACAGATCCTTCAGATAGAGCTGAATGTATGTCTTGGCTCTTTTGGCAAATGGGAAGCGCCCCTTATCTAGGAGGTGGTTTTGGTCATTTTTATGCATATGCACCAGAGAAGTATGAATATCCTATAAATAGATTTGCAATGGAAGTAAAAAGACAACTAGATGTTTTAGATAGAAATTTAGAATCCAGAGAATATCTATGTGGAAGTGAATATAATATTTCAGATATAGCCGTTCATTCTTGGTATGGCACATTAGTTCTGAATAATGCTTACAATGCTTCTGAATTCTTAGAAGTAGAATCTTATAAACATGTAGGACGATGGGCAAAGCAAATCATAGAAAGGCCGGCTTACAAAAGAGGTTCTTTGGTTAATAAAAAACCCAATGGACCGGATGACAAATCAATCTTAGAGCGACACGATGCTAGCGATATAAAGCTTTGACTTTACAAAAAGATAAATTTAGCAACAAAAATCAATGTTAGGAACCATGCTCCTGATGATATTTGTTTTATTTCACCAATAAAGGTTTTAATTGCTACATAAACAAGAAATCCTAAAGCTATTCCATTCGCTATAGAGAAAGTAAGAGGAATCATAACAATCATCACTAAGGCAGGCAGTAGTTCTGATTGATCATTCCAATCAAGTGTTTTCATTCCACTTAACATTAATATTGCAACATAAATCAATGCACCTGCAGTGGCATATGCTGGTACAGCTGCAGCAAGAGGAGACAAGAAAGTAGCTAGAAGAAAAAGGAGTCCTACCACAATTGCTGTTATACCAGTTCTCCCTCCTGCCTCTATACCAGCAGAACTTTCAACATAACTTGTCACAGGTGCACAACCTAGAAAAGATCCAAAAATACTTGAACTACTGTCTGCCTTAAGTGCTTTATCCAAATTTTTTATTTTTCCTGAATCTGATATGAGACCTGCTCTTGAAGCTACTCCGAAAAGTGTTCCTGCTGTGTCAAAAAGATTAACAAAAAGAAAAGACATAATAATGCTTAGCATTGTTATGTCTAAAGCACCAATAATATCTAACTTAAGGAAAACTGGAGAAATATTAGGAGGTAAAGCAAACACTCCCTCAAATTTCACAAGGCCTAAAAAGATACTCATTAAAGTCACAGCCATTATTCCAATTATTATTGCCCCTGGTGTTTTTCTAATGGAAAGGATTGATATCAATAAAAAGCCAAGACCAGCCAGTAATGTAGTTGGATTTGTAAAGTCACCTAAACTTAAAAATGTGGCACCATTAGCTTCAATGATGCCTCCATTTTTGAGTCCTATAAAACCTATGAATAAACCTACACCAGCACCCATAGCAATTCTCAGATTCATAGGTATGCTATCTAGCATCCATCTCCGTAAGGGTGTAATGCTCATGATAAAAAATAGAACACCTGCAATAAAAACTGATCCTAAGGCAACTTCCCACGAGTATCCCAACTCGCCAACAACTGTATAAGTAAAAAAAGCATTAAGCCCCATACCTGGAGCAAGTCCAACAGGCCAGTTTGCAAACAGACCCATAATAAAACATGCTATGGCAGCAGCCAGGCAAGTTCCCACGAAAATTGCTCCATGATCCATGCCTGATTGAGCCATCATTTGTGGGTTAACAAAGATAATATAGGCCATGGTTATAAAAGTAGTAACTCCAGCAAGCACTTCCTTTTGAACCGTTGTTTGATGTGAATCAATTGAAAAATATTTCTCTAGCATGAATTTATAAATCTTAAGACATCTTTTTATGTACTTTAAAGAATTTTGCATTGGTTGTTGTAAAAATGTCATAAAAAAAGTAAATAAAAGTGTGAAAAAGTGTCTTCTAGGGTCCAATATGAGTTTTTTTTTAGATTCTTATCATCAATCCTTGCAAGTGAAACGATCAAAGGTATGATGTATTTTTGGTTGCAAGACAAGGATTTTAAATGAAAATATTAAAACTTCTCTTTAGGTCTTTCCTCTCAACTTCGCTTGCGCTTCCAATAATCTTCACCACGTCAAATCTATTCGGTAATGAGTTAGTTATTGATGAAGTTATTGTTACTGCTGAAAAGAGAGCCGAAAGCTTACAAGATGTTTCGAAAGCGGTTACTGCTTTAAGTAGCGAAGAAATAGAAAGAAAAAATTTAGTTGATTTCGTGGGTCTCAGTGCAATAGCTCCGGGTGTTACAGTAGCAAAGAATGAGGGCTATAAGACTATTATCTCTATTAGAGGTGTAGGTGATGAAACTAACCAAAATGCAATTGCTGCACCTTCGGTGGCTTTGCATATGGATGGCATTTTCATTGCTTCTAAGTTTTCATTAAGAACAGATTTTATTGATCTGGAAAGGATTGAAGTTCTAAGGGGTCCACAAGGAACTCTATTTGGGCAGAATTCAACAGGGGGCACAGTAAATGTTATTAGCACGGCACCAACCTTTGACGAAGTCTCTGGTAAAGTCGATCTTGCTCTAGGCGATTATGATCTTACTAAGGCCAGAGGAGCTGTAAACATACCGCTATCAGATAGTGTAGCTACAAGATTTTCTTGGGTTTCAACAGATCATGATGGTTTTTCAGAAAATTTAGTGACTGGTCAGGATTTAGATGATGCTACTCATTCAAGTTTAAGATCTGATTGGCTTTTTGATATCAGTGATTCAACTAGTCTGAGAGTATTTGCTCAATATTTTGAAGCTGACAATAATGGTGCAGCTATGAAAGGGCTTGATGATCCCACTCCAGACCCCAGACAACTCAGACAGGACTCCATTTCTGACTATGAACTTACCTCTGAGGTCTTTGCTGGGATCCTTACATCTGATTTAGGGTTCGCGAATTTGAAAATTCTAGCTAGTATGCAAGAAGATGATATCTATGTCGTTAGAGATAATGATAGGCACAATTATGGGGATGTACACCAAGACGGTCCCATGAAAGGCTTTCCTTATAATAGATCAGAGTTTAGACCAGAAACTTCTTTAGTTGAGACGACAACTTTTGAAATAAATCTTATATCGAATGAACCACTCTTCGGTAATACAGATTGGATATTAGGAGCCTTCTATTTTGATCATGAAATAGAAAATAATATTTATGAAGTTAAAGATGTTAATAATAATAAACAAGCTGCACTTATGGATGGACAGTTTACTCCTTACACCCATGCACCAATCTGTGCAACCAACCCTTTTGAAGGTATATGTTTTGCTGCCTATGATGCTGAACTAGGATTTGTTTCAGAAGCATATCCAACAAGAGAATCTCAATCTCTTTACGGGCAGGCAACTGTAAATATTGATGAGAGTAATAGATTAGTGTTCGGTTTAAGATATACCGAAGACGAATTTGAAAGTGACGTAACAAACTTTTTTGGATTGCAACAATACCTGATTCAGGACGAATTAGATGAAACTACAGGTAGACTCGCTTATGAGCTAGATCTTTCTGACAGCACTATGATTTACCTTTCATATACGAAAGGATTCAAGCCAGGCGGTAGTAATTTGACCTTCGGATATCCTCCAGAAAATGAAGGTTTTGGTGCGGCGCCTGCACCACAGCTTATTTTTCCTTTCTTTGAAAGTGAAATGATAGATGCTTATGAAATAGGATTAAAATCTGATTTCCTCGAAGGTCGTATGAGAGCAAATATATCTGCTTTTACATATGACTATGAGAATCTACAGTTTCAGTCAACAGATCCTGATATTTACAGAGGGGGGGTTGCTAATATTCCCGAATCAGAAATGCAGGGACTTGAGTTAGAGCTCATCGGATTAGTATCTGAAAATCTTACTTTTGATCTAAGAGTAGCTTATCTCGATACTGAGGTTACATCATCTTACGAAGCTCTAGATAATCTTAATGCAGAATTGTATTTCTTCGGGGAAGAGCCAATACGTTATTCTTTGAGAGAAGATATAAGAGGAAATGAGTTAGCAAAAAGCCCTGAGCTTACCGCTAACTTTGGTATTGAATATAATACTGAAACTCAATATGGCTTATTAACAACTACTGCTGAATTTATTTACCGTGGAGATTTCCAACAGAGAGTCTTCAATAATCCTTTTATTGATCAGGTAGACTCTTACTCTATAGTTAATTTTACCGCTAGCCTAGATTTAATTGGAGATCAATGGGGTATAGACTTTATGGTTCTGAATGCTGGAGATAAAGATGGAATGAATTCCAGTATGACTGACGTTTTTGGTGTTGCCGGAACAGGTATTGAGTACATACCACCCCGTCAATACATGGGTAGAGTAAGTTATAGCTTTTAATTAGAAATAAGAGCCTTCTAAATTTAGGAGGCTCTTATCTTATTTCCCTTTACTATCTATTATGGAAAAGCTTTACATCGGAGCCGATGAACTTCTAGAAGACTCCTTTAAACTTGCTTGGAAAGTTTTCGAGAGTGGTTATCGTCCTAACTACATAGTAGGAGTTTGGAGAGGTGGTGCCCCAGTAGGAATCGCGGTTCAAGAGTTGTTGGATATTTTAAGTGTTCCTTCAGATCATATTTCAATTCGAACTTCTTACTATTCCAGTATGGGCAAACGAAAAGATAATGTTCAAGTTTATGGATTGAGTTACTTAATAGAGAAACTCGAATCGGAAGATTCCTTGCTTATAGTTGATGATGTTTACGATACGGGAAAATCGATCAGTCAAATTATTATTGACCTCGAAAAAGCATGCAAAAAAAATACCCCTGAAATAAGGGTAGCTACTCCCTATTTCAAACCAACGCAAAATATAACCGACAGAGATCCCGACTACTTCATTCATGAAACAGAAAAATGGTTAGTTTTTCCGCACGAGCTTGAAGGCTTGTCTGCCCAAGAGATTAAGGAAAATAAACCGGAATTAAAAGATTTATTAGATAAAATCATCCCAAAACTTTAAATTTTTTCTTCCTGGATGCTAATATGTTCAAAGGGAGAAAAAATGGATCAAACTTCTAAAAACATACTAATTTATGGTGTCCCTTTTTCACAACCAGTGCGTGCTGTAATGTGGTTGATGTTAATAAAGAAATTTCCTTTTAAATTGAAGTTAACAAACCCAGGCTCTTCATCAGAAGGTGGAAGTCGTCATCCTGACTTCTTAAAAAAGTTTCCCACCGGAACCATTCCGAGTTTAGAGGATCTAGATACAGGATTTGTCATATCAGAATCGCATGCCATTATGTGCTACTTGTGTAATAAATATAATTGGGACGATTTATATCCAGTTAATCCAGAAAAAAGAGCAAAAGTAGATTCTTATTTACATCTACATCACAGAAATGTAAGAGAAGCTTCAATAGGTCTTGTTGCACCAAAAGTTAGAAAAGACCTAAACTTTTCAGAAGATTTTTTAGTCGCATCTAAATCTAATGTAGAAAAAGCTTTTGAGGCAATTGAAATGGGCTGGCTAAGAGACTCAAGATTTTTAATTGGAAATACCATGACAATTGCCGATATCTCTGCATATGTTGAGATAGGCCAACTGCAAAGCATGTTCACTAATATCTACAATTTTGAGCCATATCCTAATATTAGAAAGTGGTTAAAGGAGATGCAAAATGTAGATTATCATGATGATATACATGTCGCCTTATTTGAGTTGGGTGATATAAGTAATGAGGCTCCACCTATGGAGGTAATAATTAATGCTAACAAAAAGGCCTTTAAGGTTATTCAGGAAAAGTTAATCAATATCTAATAATTATCATGGACCAATTCGAAGGAAAAACAGCTGTCATAACTGGAGCCGCAAGCGGAATCGGAAAAGCACTTGCTGAAAGATTCGCACAAGAAAAAATGCAAGTTGTACTTGCCGATATAGAAGAAGATGCTTTAGAAAAAACTGTTGAGAGTCTAAGACAATATCAACATAGGGTTATAGGTGTAAAAACTGATGTTTTAGTCGAAGAATCTATTAAAGAGTTATATGCGAAGGCAATAGAAGAATACGGGAACGTTCATATTTTATGCAATAACGCTGGCATCGGAGCTAATTCAGGAAATAAACCAATCTGGGAGATTGATAAGGAAGATTGGGAGTGGGTTATGGGTGTAAATTATCAGGGTGTTTTAACGGGCATTCAAACTTTCCTTCCGCATATGGTGGAACATGGTGAAGAGGGACATGTGCTGACAACCGTTTCAATGGCAGGATTACTACCTGGAGCAGGAACCTATGGAGTTAGCAAACATTCTGTCATGGCTCTAACAGAGGCTCTTCGCAGAGATTTAATTTCTCGACAAACCAAAATTAATTCATCTGTTTTATGTCCAGGTTTTGTTGATACAAACATAGATAAGTCAGAAAGAAATCGACCAAGTTATTTGGGCGATGCACGAGAAACGACTAATGAAATAGGTGCCGAAATTATGTCAGCGATGCTTCGACAGGGAAAGAAACCTGACGAAATAGCAGAAATTGTTCTTGAAGCTATAAAAAAGAACATTTTTTATATTTTATCTCATCCTGCATGGGATGATTCCCTCAGGTCTCACTTTGACAATATATTATCAAGAAAAGAGATAGTTCCGAATTCGGAAGAGGAAATGGCAAAATTCTTTTCTCCTAGAGAGGATGGAGAGAAATATTAGACCTATGGTAGACATATCAGATAAGCTCGTACTACCTTGCGGAGTGCAAATAAAAAATCGTATTTGTAAAGGTGCAATGACTGAAGGCTTAGCGGATGAACAAAATAGAGCCACCTTTAAGCACGTTAATTTGTATGATAGATGGTCTTCTGGAGGAGCTGGGATCCTATTAACTGGTAATGTTCAAGTTGATCATCGTTATCTCGAGAGGCCAGGTAATGTTGTTATAGAGGGAAAACAAACGAATGAACAATTATCTAGATTAACTTCGTATGCTGAAGCTGGTACAAAAAATAATACTCATTTATGGATGCAGATTTCTCATGCAGGAAGGCAAACTCCGGCATCAGTTTCAGAGACTCCAGTGGCGCCTTCGGACGTACAGCTTCAAATGCCTGGCGCACAATTTGGTAAACCTAGACCTTTAACACATGAAGAAATTTTAGATATCATTCAGAGATTTTCTCATTGCGCTAGCATTGCAAAAGATACTGGTTTTACAGGTGTACAAATACATGGAGCACATGGATATTTAATATCTGAGTTCCTATCACCTGATATCAACCTAAGAGAAGATGAATGGGGAGGTAGCTTAGAACATAGGGCGAAATTTCTTCTTGAAATAGTAAGGGCAGTCAGAGTATCAGTAGGAACAGATTTTCCAGTATCGCTTAAATTAAACTCTGCAGACTTTCAAAAAGGTGGATTTACGCATGAGGACGCTATTCAAGTTGCAACTTGGTTAAACGAGGAAGGATTAGATCTTTTAGAAGTCTCTGGAGGAACTTATGAACAACCTCATTTGGTTGGAATTGATATGGGCCTAAATCCAGAAAGAGCTGAAAAAAGAAGGGAGAGTACAATTGCTCGTGAAGCTTATTTTTTAGATTATGCAAATGATATCAGATCAGTGTTCAAGGGCCCTCTGATGGTAACCGGAGGATTTAGAAGTACAGAAGGAATGAATAATGCGTTAAATAAAGATGCATGTGATGTTATTGGCATAGCAAGACCATTTTGTATTGATCCAAATATAGCTAATAAGTTAATTGAAAGCGATTTATCCAGGACTCCTATCTTGGAAAAAACTATGCAAGTAGGCCCAGGCTGGTTAGGTCTTAATTCTCCTTTTTCTGTTGTAAAAGGTATAAATGGATGGGGTCAACAAGCATTTTGGTGCCTGAATCTTATCAGGATGGGAGAAGATTTAGATCCAGATCTAAATCTAGGTGTTCTGAAAGCATTCTTTCAGTATCAGAAAAATGAAAAGAACACTGCAATTAAGTATAAAGAATATTGGGAGAGCACCCAATCTTTGAATTAATCGAGATAAGTCTATCTTTCTTATATTAATAATCTTTCAATAAAAAATGTTGTAATATGTTTTATATAAACTTTATTTTTGACCTATGAATATTGAAGCTGAATTTAATTACAGAAAACCTTTAAAAGAGAATGAAGCTAAGCCAGCTTATGGCCTAGAGAATGATTCTGAAGATAAAAACACTTTACCAGACTACTTAAAAGCATTTAAGAAAACAGTTCATAATGCCAGAGAATCCAACTTTGATATAACAATGGGCGGATTTGAATTAATTAATCATATATCTTCGGTTGAAGATTTTTATAATGATGAGGAGGTAGTAAATATTTATTACCAAGAGATGGCTACTCATGTGAAAGAAAAAGTAGGTGCTGATACTGTACAAATTTTTTCTCACATAACCCGAAATGAAGCTCAAGCTGAAACTGGTGAGAGGAAAGGGGGGCATAGGTTGGTCCATAATGATTTCACAACTAGTTTCGGAGCAACACTAGATCCATTTTTAAAAGAGACAGGAATAAATCCAAAAAGGATTGTTGTTTATAATCTTTGGAGAAGGTTTGATAAGGACGGTGTAGATACACCGTTTGCTGTTTGCGATAAAAGATCCGTTTCTGATAAAGAATTGATACCTACTGACTTATTTAACTATCTTCCAGATCAACCGAATGCCTTGACAGTTGAAATTTGTCAGTCTTCCCACAGCGATTCTCATAAGTGGTATTTCTATCCAGAAATGAATAGAGATGAAGTTCTTATGTTCAAGACTTATGACTCCGAAGAGAAGCCTTTTATACCAACATTACATAGTGCATTTGATTATCCAGATACTCCAGAGGGAGTTTCACCAAGAGAAAGCATAGAAGTCAGAGCAGTTTGTTTCTTCGATTAGCTTTCAGATGAAAAATACTACTTACGAAGTAACCAAATCTAATGAATACTTCAAGAAGGCTAAGGAAGTAATTCCTGGAGGCATTTTTGGGCATTATAAATATGCGGTAAGAGATACTGGACCTAAATTTTTTTCTAGATCCGAAGGAGCCTATTTTTGGGATCTTGATGATAACCGATACATAGATTTAATGTGTGGATATGGTCCTTCAATTTTAGGCTATAACCATCCCGAAGTAGAAGAAGCATTCAAGACCTCTTCTGAAAAAGGAAATACTGTCAGTTTAGCTTCACCAATTATGGTTGACCTTGCAACTAAGTTAGTTGAAATGGTAGATATTGCAGATTGGGCCTTGTTTGGAAAGAATGGAGGAGATGCAACAAGCTTAGCTGTAATGATAGCTCGTGAATACACTTCAAAGAAGAAGATTGTAAAAATTGATGACGGTTATCACGGCGTTGCCCCTTGGATGCAAGATAAAAGTAGGCCAGGTATTATTGACTCTGATAATGAACATGTGTTGAAAATTAAATGGAATGATATTGAAGGTTTAGAAGAATTGCTCAACATGCACGGAAATGATATTGCTTGTTTTATTTCTTCACCATACGATCATCCCGTCTCTCGAGATAACACTCTGCCAGAAGAGGGCTACTGGAAGAAAATTACATCATTATGCAAACAATATGAAGTTTTGACTATTGTTGATGATGTGAGGGCTGGATTTAGAATAAATCTAGCCGGCTCTAATGTAGCTTTTGATTTTTCACCGGATATGATTTGTTTTGGCAAGGCTATTGCCAATGGCCACCCCCTGGCATCATTGGTCGGTACAGAAAAGCTGAAGCATTCTGCTGAGAAAGTTTATTTTACTGGTACTCAGTTTTTTAGTGCACCCCCCATGGCTGCAGCACTTGCAACTCTCGATCAATTACAAAAGGTAAATGCTCCAAATAAACTGATTGAGTATGGTGAGAATCTTAATAGAAGACTCGTTAAAGTTGCTGAGAAAGAAGGTTTTAACTTAATTGCCTCAGGAATACCTTCTATGCCTTATTATCGATTGGAGGATGTAGACTTTGAAACCCATTTCAGATGGATTGATGAATGTGTGAGGAGAGGTGTTTACATGCTTGGATACCATAATCATTTTATTTCTCTAGCTCATCGCAATGAAGACATTGATTTCATAGAGAATACTGCAAAACAGGCCTTTCAAAGCTTATAAAGAGGGTGTACTCAAGAAGAACTTTTCTGAAGATTTCCGGAGTGCTTGCTACGCTTTTAGCAGGTGGTTATATCTTTCGCAATTCAAGTTTTACTGAAGTAAAGCATATTTTATCTTCAGCAAGTCATGAAAAACTTGCTGTTTCATTATCATTATCAAAAGGTGTCGAAAATCTTGATCTTATCCTTAATAATCAAATTCTTGTTACTGGAAGACCTATTGATCGTGAAGGCAAACATTGGCAATTTATTTCAGATAAACTTCTTTCAGATACATCTTATGAACTTGAGTTATTTTCTGAGAAAGAATCAATTTTTAAGCCTTGGCAGTTGAAGACTTTTCCTGATCCTGAATCAGAAATAAAAAATATCTCTATGATGACATTTACATGTGCTGGTGGCGGAGATGGTTTTAAAGCGTCTGGTAAAGAGTTTTTTAAGTCTTTTAAGTTTAGACAAAAGATTTTTGATGAAGGCCTATCCAAAAATCCTGATTTCGCCATCTCGATAGGAGATCATATCTATTTCGATCTTAGAGGTGAAAATTTTCCTCCAGTTGGACGAAACAGTAAGTTGATAAAGTTTTTTGTGGGAGGATATTTAAAATTTAGGTACGGTGTTTTTAATAGATCTGAAAGCGCAGACAGTGAAAATAATGAAACAATCTTAAAAAAAATCGGTAATGAACAAATAGCAGCTCTTTATGGTACTAAATTTAAAAGTACTCCAATTTTCTTTATTCCTGATGATCATGACTATTTTGAGAATGATGATGCAGAAGAAGATTTGGTAACCTTTCCGGCTGACGCATTCAGTAAAGGTGCTTTTCAAAAAATGGCTGATCTTTTTTATCCTCCTTTTATCGATACTCCAGATAATAAGCCCGGAAGAAGGACTGGCAGAATAAGGTATGGAAATGCTTTTGAAGGACTCATAGCAGATTGCGCTGGAAATATGACTCTTGGCGAAGAAAAAGCAGTTTTAATCTCTAGTGAAGATGAAAAATGGCTTATATCCAGAATAACCGACTCAAAAGCAAAGCATCTAGCCTTTATCCCATCACATCCACTAGGATATACCGCAGGAAAATGGAGGGAGTGGTATCCTGATGTTGTCGCCGAGGAAGGGACATCTGGCACGGTAATAAATGAATTGCTATCAGGTAGAAAAGGATCTTTAACAATCGATGCAAATAAATACCTTTGGCAAAAGGGATGGTTTTTGCAACATCAACGTTTACTTCAAAGTATTTCAGAAAGAGCTGGTTCAAGATTTATCTTCTCAGGCGATATACATGCATTGGGTGCAACATCGATCCTTCAATCAGATACAATAAAATTACAAAGAGAGGTTAAAACATTTTTGGTTGGGCCCATAAGTAGCTCAACAGGAACTTGGCCCTCTTTTGCCCGAGGTATTACAGCTGATAATCCTAATCAACTTATCTGTGAATCTATGTATAGAACCAAAGAAGAAAATGGCTTTACTTTCTTTACTATAGAAAATGAACAAGCAGTTGCTGAGATCAATTCTTGTGGTGGTCACAATCCAGATAATTTGGAAACTGGAGAGGTGATTTCCAGTGTAAAGATTTACATATGAAATTATTGAGTTCTGACATCAAAACAAAGGAAATCTTGGATTGGCAGGGCGTTCACCTTTTAAATTACCAGTTTTCAGCTTGTTCGATGAAAACTAGAATTTATCTAAATTTAAAAAAAATACCATTTACATCACATCAAATAAATCTTTCTGCTGGCGAGAACTTCTCTGAATGGTTTCAGGGCATCAACCCAAGATCTCTAGTGCCAGTTCTAATACATGATGGAGAGGTTCATATAGAGAGCAATGATATTCTTGAGTATCTCGAGGGATGCTTCAAAGAATCCCCTTTAATTCCAGAGAACATGGAAGAGAAGGTTAAAGAATTATTAAAATTTGAAGATAATCTGCATGTTGATATAAGAAATATTACCTTTAAGTTTTTGGTTCCAAGATTTTTAAATAAAGGAAAGTCTGTTCAGCCTAAAGCAAAAAATAAAGCTACTTTAAATGGAGAATTAGACTCTATGGACGAAGTAAATAGAAATTTTTGGGAGCATTACGAAAAGTATGGGATAACAGACGAAGATGCAAGCAGGTCTTTGATTCGTTTTAGGACTGCTTTGGAAGATCTCAATGATCAATTAGAGGATAGTCCATATATTTTAGGTGCTGAGCTATCTTTAGTCGATATTGCCTGGTTCATTTACGCAACGAGAATACAACATGCAAATTATCCGCTCCAAAGATTACACCCTAATGTGTCTGGTTGGTATGAAAGACTATATGCAAATGTTCTCTTTAGAAAAGAAGTAAGAAGACCTTTGATAATGCAGTTTGTATTGTATGTTCATTCTTTGATCTTGCGTTTGAAAGGTAGATCAATCGAAGATTTTCTTTTAGATCAATAAATGGAATTAGATTTAATTCTCATTTTTATACTATTTGCAACCTTGGCAACAGCTTTTTTATCCTCTATTTTTGGTATGCTCGGTGGCCTTATTCTCATGGGTATATTGATTAGTTTCCTTTCCGTAGGACCTGCGATGGTGCTTCATGGTCTAATTCAAGCAACATCAAATGGATATAGAGCATGGCTCAATAGAACAGATATCAATTGGAAGATCATTTCAATGCTGCTATTGGGCAGTACTATAGCTTTAATCTTTCTATTTTTTATAGCTTTCGAACCTAGTCAAATCTTAATAATATTTGCATTAGGATTATTGCCTTATATTGCATGGATAGTCCCAAAAGAACTTGCTCTGGATATCACAAAAGCAGGTACGGGAGTTTTAGCAGGTTGCGTAGTGGTTCTAACAAACTTAGTAGCTGGTGTTGGCGGTCCGTTGTTAGATGTTTTCTTTCAAAGAGTAGATATGACAAGACATCAAGTCGTTGCTACAAAGGCAGTAGCACAAACTATTGGGCATATTTCCAAAATTATTTTTTTTGGAGGATTGTTGACATATAGTCTAAAAAATTGGCCTGAGCCTATATTCTTGCTCTTTGCAATATTTTTATCTGTAGTAGGAACTACTCTTGGTAAGAAGGTTTTAGATATAATAGATGATGAAATTTTTTTTAGATGGACTCAACGAATTGTCCTTTCTGTAGGAGCAGTTTTTATTGGTAGAGGTATTTTTTTACTTTCACAATAAACACGCACTAAAAAAATCAATTGAGTAGTTTTATGAATAGATTAGAAGACAAAGTAGCTATAGTCACAGGTGCAACTGGGGGCATAGGAAGAGCTACTACAGAACTTTTTCTTAAAGAAGGTGCAAGTGTTTTGATGGTTGATTTAAGTGAAGATGATCTTGTTGATGCAATTAAAGAGATTGATTCTAATAAGGTCAGTTATTTTAAAGGAGATGTATCACTACTTTCAGACAATCAAAAAGCAGTAGATTTGGCAATTGAAAGATATGGAGGTGTTGATATTTTCATTGCTAATGCAGGTGTGGCTGGAGAAATTCAGTCAATAGTTGATTATGATGAAGAGGTATTTGATAGTGTAATGGCAGTGAATGCAAAGGGCCCTTTTCTGGGCTTAAAGGCAGTTATACCAGCTTTAAATGAAAGAGGGGGAGGAAGCGTGGTTATAACCTCAAGTGTAGCAGGCGTTACAGGAGCATCTCTATTATCCCCATACGTGATGAGCAAACATGCCGTTGTAGGTTTGACTAAATCAGCTGCTAAAGAATGTGCTGAGATGAAGATAAGGGTTAATTCGGTAAATCCTTCTCCTGTAGAGACACAAATGATGAGAGTTTTAGAAGACGGTTTCTCCGAGATTACTGGAGAAGAAACTAGTAAAGGTTCTTTGGCAGAACAGATACCTTTAGGTCGATATGCTGAAGCCGATGAGATAGCTAAGTTGATGTTATTTCTTTCTAGTGATGAGAGTGAGTTTATCACCGGTTCTGTGCACACAATTGATGGAGGTTTCACAGCATAAATGTCAGAAAAAATTGCAGTACATTGGTTTAGACAAGATCTAAGAATTAAAGATAATCCTTCGCTTGAGGCAGCCAGCAAGTGCGACTCATTTATTCCCATCTATATTTTGGATGATACGAATTCTGGAGAATTCAAAATGGGTTCCGCTAGTAGATGGTGGTTATATCACTCTTTAAATAAGCTTAATGAAAGTTTAGGTGGAAGTTTGAGATTATTTAAAGGAGACCCATGCGAAATATTGCCCAAACTTATTGAGGATTATTCTGTTTCTAATGTTTTTTGGAATAGATGTTATGAGCCCTGGAGGATCGATAGAGACAAGAAAATAAAAAACGAACTAGAGACAAATAATATAATTGTAGAAAGTTTTTGTGGTTCTTTGTTATGGGAACCCTGGAATATTTCTAAAGACGATGGGACTCCATATAGAGTTTTTACCCCTTATTATAAAAAAGGATGCCTAAATGCTAGTGAGCCAAGACTCCCAATAAGCGAACCTAGCTTTGAGAATATCTCTAAGAAAGATAATGTTTCAGATAACTTGGAAAGTTTGGATCTACTGCCAAAGTCTAATTGGTATGCAGGTTTCGAGGAGGAATGGAATCCAGGAGAAAAGGGTGCAGAACAGAATTTAGAAGAGTTTCTTGAACATGGTTTATTGAACTACAAAGAAGGTAGAAACTTCCCTTCACAAAAATTTGTATCAAGATTATCTCCACATTTACATTTTGGTGAAATATCACCTAATGAAGTTTGGTATCGAGCTAAAACAAAAGAAACTATTCCAGGGATAGATAAGAGCCTTGCTCATTTTCATAGCGAGTTAGGCTGGAGAGAGTTCTCATATTACCTTCTTTATCATTTTCCTGATTTTCCTAGTGTTAATTTTCAAAAGAAATTCGATTCATTTCCTTGGAAAGAAAATAAAGATCTTTTAAAACTTTGGCAGTCAGGAAAAACTGGATACCCCATTGTTGATGCAGGTATGAGAGAGCTATGGCAGACAGGCTATATGCACAATAGACTGAGAATGATTGTCGGTTCTTTTTTAGTTAAAAATCTTCTAATACACTGGCTTGAAGGTGAAAAATGGTTTTGGGATTGTCTTGTGGATGCTGATTTAGCTAGTAATAGCGCGGGTTGGCAATGGGTGGCAGGATCTGGTGCTGATGCTGCTCCATACTTTAGAATCTTTAATCCTATTACACAGGGATTGAAGTTTGATCCAGACGGAGAATACACAAAAAAATATGTGCCTGAGTTGAAGAATTTACCAAATAAGTACCTTTTTAGCCCTTGGGAAGCTCCTAAGGAAATCTTAGAATCTTCTGGTATAGAATTAGGAGTAGATTATCCAGAGCCTATCGTAGACTTGAAGATCTCTAGAGAACTTGCCCTGGAAGCTTTTGCTACAACTAAAAAAGAAGTAAATGAGTGAATTAAATATTCAGAATCAACAAGATAATTCTATTTCTTGGACTTGCAGGCATACATGGAAGCGTTCATCTATTAATACTCTCTGGTGCCTATTAGGGTGCTCTATTGGAGATTTTGGGACTATTCTTTTTTTCCAAATAAATGAAATTCCATTTCCAATGTTGGGAATAATGACCTTGGCAATTATTAATGGTTTGATTACTTCCATCATCCTAGAAACTATAATTCTTTCCAGACAGATGAGATTAAAAGAAGCATTCAGTACAGCTACTGGAATGTCTCTCATTTCTATGTTGTCAATGGAGATAGCCATGAATACTGTTGATGTAGTATTCGCTGGAGGAGTTCTAGTCTGGTGGATCATACCTTTTATGCTATTAGCGGGTTTTATAACTCCCTTACCTTATAACTACTACAGACTAAAAAAATATAATATTGCCTGTCACTAAGAATGCCAGGTAAGACTAATTTAAAAGAGATATTGCACAATATTAATCCTCGCTTGCTTGATGAGACTTTTGTTTTCATTACTTCAAGCGAACCTCTTGAGGACTTAATTAACTCACTTAAACCAAAAGCAACTTTTTTAGAAGATGAAGGCATTACTTTAGTGATTAATCAAAAGGACGCGGATGCGCACTCTTTACAATATGATGCTATTTTTAAGTGTATATCCTTGGGAGTGCACTCAAGCCTGGAAAGTCATGGTCTTATTTCAACAATTACAAGAGAGTTAACTAAGCACAAAATATCTTCAAATATTTTCTCTGGATATTTTCATGACCATATTTTTGTTCAAGATAATTTGGCTGCAGAGGCATTGAAAATAATATCATCACTGGAGAATTCCTAAGATTTCTTATGACTATGTTTACCCTTATAATAAGGCTTACTAAAAGGAGAGATTTATGTTGAAGTTACATTTTGCACCAAATTCAAGAGCTGGAAGGATTCTTTGGCTTCTTGAAGAATTGGAGCTACCTTATGAACTAAATAAAATGGCGTTTAGCCCAACAGATTTAAAGTCTGATGAGCATAGAGCAAGACATCCATTAGGCAGAGTTCCTGTTCTTGAGGACGGAGATACTCAAATATGGGAATCAGGAGCAATAACGGATTATATCTTAGAGAAACATAAGAATGGCGGATTAAAACCCCCTGTTGATTCAGAACACTTTGCTAAATATTTACAGTGGTTTCACTACTGTGAAGGTATGGTAATGCCCCCAATGAATACAATCGTAGTTCATACAGTCCTACTCCCTCCGGAGAGGAGAGACGAAACAGTTTTAGGTCAAGCTCAAAGACTTCTTTCAAATGCCTTGAAGCCTGTTAATGAAAATTTAGAAGGCAAAGACTATTTGATAGGTGATTTCTCGGGGGCTGACATAATGCTTGGACATTCTTGTTTTATGAGTAATAGATTGGGCTGTGTCTCAGATGAAATGAGCAATATAAAGGCTTATGTAGAGAGATTAGAAAACAGACCGGCTTTTAAAAAGGCTATAGAGACTCAATAAACTTGAACAAGATTAGGATATTCTCTTATCTTCCTAATCCCAGGGTATGGAAGTCTATTATTACTGCCAAAATTGGCGGTATTGACTTAGAGGTCATTGGAGATAAACCAAATAACATGCCAAATTGGTTATGGGATTTTGATGCAAAGCCAATAACAGACGAAGATAAGTCTAAACTTAAGTCATTCGAAATCAAAAGCAAAAGAGGTTTTAAAGGCTCCCTTTACAAGACAGACGAATTTATAGGTCAACATCCTTTTGGTACTGTACCAGCAGGATTCGTTGGCGAGGGTCGATTGGGAGTTTTTGAATCTAATAGTATCTTGAGAGCGGTTGCCAGAGAGTGTAAAGATAAATCTCTTTATGGAGGTGATGATCTAAATTTAACATCCAGAATAGATAGTTTTTTGGATGCAAATCTCGTGTTCTCAAGGGAATTTCAAGTCTATCTGTTAGAACTTGAAGATATAACCAAATATACCTATGAAAGAACTAAAGCCTCTTATGAGTTTTATCTTGATGGTCTAGAAAAAGCTCTATCTCTTTCAGGCTTTATTGCTGGAGATCATCTAACCATTGCTGATATCTCATTTGTCTGTGAATTTGCTCAGTTTTTAAGAGAAGGGCATTATTTAGAGCAATTGAAGAAAAAGAATTTAACTTTGATAAGTAAAAATTTTCCAACAGACTATCCTTTAACATTTAAGCACTTTAAGGCTTTAAGCAATAAAAAGGAGTTTTCAGATGTTATGGGATCTTATTTAGACTGGTACGAGATGTAAATTATGGACTATGTTGAAATAGCTATACCATTTTTTTTACTGGCTCTTGTCCTTGAATTAGCTTATGGGAAAATTATTGGCCAGAATACCTATAGATTAAATGACACGATCAGTAGTCTATTCATGGGTTCTATAAGAGGTACGAGCGGGATTCTTAAGATAGGTTTTAGTGGATATGTGTACTATCAAATTGAAACACATTTTTCCCTCTGGAGAATGGATAGCAGTCTTTGGATTACTTGGATATTTGCATTTATTGCATACGATTTCTTTTATTATTGGTTTCACCGTATAAGTCATGAGAGACAGATATTTTGGGCATCGCACGTAGCCCATCATCAAAGCGAAGAATATAATTTATCGACTGCTTTGAGACAGACTGGTACAGGATTTTTTATATCTTGGATTTTCTATATCCCCTTATTCTTAGTTGGAGTTCCTTCTTACGTGATGGTTTCAGTTGGCACTCTTAATTTGGTTTACCAGTTCTGGGTGCATTCTAGGCATATCCCTAAACTTGGGTGGTATGAGTTATTCTTCGTAACTCCCTCAAATCATCGGGTTCATCATGCCCAGAATGATTTATATGTAGATAGGAATTATGGCGGTGTTTTTATTGTTTGGGACAGACTTTTCTCAACTTATCAGGAGGAGAAAGATGATGAAAAGTGTGTTTACGGAATAAGAAGCGCACTTAAGACCTTCGATCCAGTGAAAGCAAATATCCATATTTATCAAAAGATTTTTAAGGATTTATCTTACTCTCTCTCCTTCAAAAATTTCTATTCTGTAATAACTGCCAGAACAGGGTGGTCGCCTGAAGGATCGTCCGATGATGGCTTTGATCCCAATAGTTTTGAGAAGCATGATCCGCATATAAAGCCCCTAACAAAATTTTATGCTTTCATGCAGTTTTTATGCATGTCTTATGCAGCTGTAGTCCTGTTTGCAGACAAGAATATGGAATATGACCAGGGTGTTATGTTGATTTCTATAGTTATCTTTTCAATGTTCTGTACTGCGAAATGGCTAGATGCTGAAAAGATAATCAAATTAGAGTATTTCAAGTCGGCGATGATCTTTGTTTGTCTGTGCTATCTTTATTCGTTTAGTCCAGGGATTTTTCTGATTAATGTTTTGCTTTTTTACTTACTACTAAATATTGCTTTCTTACCTTTTTTAGATAGGTAGTGAATTTATGGAAGATCTTCAGAAATGGATTAAGAGTTACCCAGATTTTCCTTCAAAAGGAATTCTTTTCAGGGATATAAGCCCCCTATTGGCTGAACCTTCAGCATTGAGTCTTTTGAAAGATAAATTTGTTGAAACCATTAGACCTCTTTCGCCCGATTACATTGCAGGTATAGATGCCAGAGGTTTTTTATTCTGTACTTTGGTAGCAGAACAATTAGGGCTTGGAGCATTGATGATTAGAAAGCCAAATAAGCTCCCTGGAGAGCTCATAGAGAAAAGTTATGAGCTAGAATATGGTACTAATTCATTGAGCATTCAAAAGTTAAATCTAGAGAATAAATCTATAGTTATCATAGATGATCTATTGGCTACCGGAGGGTCTATGCAATGTTCAAAGGAGTTATTAGAGTCTTTGGGTGCTAATGTGGTAGGAGGAGCTGTAGTTATTGAGCTCACATCCCTGAAAGGATCTTCTCAACTCAATATGCCAATTATAAGTCTCATTAGCTATGCTGACTGATTTAACAAAAAAAAATACACTCATTGCAGTTGCAATGAAAGAGGAACTGAGCCTTGAACAAGCAGATGGATGGAATGTCATCTATACAGGAATTGGTAAAGTAAACGCACTAATATCAGTCTATAAAGCTCTAACAGAATTTAAGCCAGACAATCTTATTAACTTCGGAACTGCTGGTTCTTCAAGAAGTGATCTAAAGGGTCTACATGAAGTAACTACCTTCAAACAAAGAGATATGGATCTGCGAAGCTTAGGTCTTCCGCTTGGCGTCACTCTTAATGATCATATTAATGATATTTTTCTGGATAGGCCTGGATTAAGTTGTGGCACTGGAGATAGTTTTGTGACAACAAATCTAGAAATAAAAACTGACTTATATGATATGGAGGCTTACGCACTTGCAAAACTTTGCTTAATCGAAAAAATCAAATTTTTTTGTTTCAAATATATTAGTGATGAAGCAAATGAAAATGCATCATCAGATTGGAATGAAAATGTATCAAGTGGAGGCGAAGCTTTCCAAAATTATTTGGAATCTTTAAGTGGATAAACTGAAAATAGTTCCATTCAATACTGACTACAAATCAGCATTTGAGAAACTGAACAGGGAGTGGATTGAGGAATATTTCATAATGGAAGAAGAGGATCTAAAAACTCTTCAAAATCCTGAATCTTATGTAATGGAAAAAGGAGGCGAGATTTTTTTTGCTGTATTAGACGGAGATGTAGTAGGTACTGCTGCTCTGATTAAAAAAAGTAAGGGTGTTTACGAGTTGGCAAAAATGGCGGTTGCAAAAAACTTGCAGGGACTCGGTATAGGAAAAAAATTGTTAGAACGCTGTATTAATTATTCAAAAGAAAGAGAAGCTACTGAAATTTTCTTAATTACCAATGATTCCTTGAAACCTGCTTTGAGTCTATACCTCTCATGCGGTTTTGTTTTAAATGAACAAAATGATGATAATAGATACGAGAGAGGAAACACGAAAATGAATTTAATTCTTGGAGAATAAAATATGATTAATCTTGATTTAAAAGGAAAAAGAGCTGTTGTAACAGGAGCTAGCCTTGGTATTGGAGAAGCAACTGTGAAAATGTTGGCTGAACACGGAGCAGATGTCTCTTTTTGTGCCAGGACTGCCGAGTCAGTTGAAAAATTATCAGCTTATGAAACAACAAATGGTTCTATTAAAGGTTTTGTAACAGACATGGGACAGAAAGATTCAACTGAAAATTTTATTGATAGCGTTCTAGCTGAGGGAGCTGTCGATATTCTGGTTAATAATGTTGGTGCATCGCCATCAAGAAATTTTCTATATATGACAGATGAAGAATGGCAGGAACTTCATGAACTAAACCTTCTTTCAGCTGTAAGATGCACTAGATCTTTTCTGCCAGCAATGAGAGAGAATAAATGGGGAAGGGTAGTGATGATTTCTAGTTCTGCAGGTAAATATCCAAATGCTGCTCTTATCGACTATGGAGCAACAAAAGCAGCGATGATTTCTATTTCTAAATCTTTAGCTAAAAAATATGGATCAGATGGAGTTTTAATTAATTCTGTCCTACCGGGACTTATCCATACCGCAATGTGGGAGAGGGCAGCTACTGAAATAGCAGAGGCAACTGGAGGAAAAATGGAAGAGGTAATAAAAAGTAATGGTGCCTCAGTTCCAGTAGGGAGATATGGAACTTCTGAAGAAGTTGCATCTCTTGTCACTTTTCTTTGTTCAGAGGCTGCATCTTATATAAGTGGTACTTCAATAGAAGTCGATGGTGGTCAAGCAGGTCATATATAAGTGAAAGATTTCTTTGGATCTTGCCACTGTGGCTCAGTACAATTTAAATTTTATACTGACGAAATATTACATGACTTATACAAGTGTAATTGTTCTTTGTGTTTAAAAAAGTCAATCCTTATGAAGCCTATACCTAAAGAAGAATTCACTCTTTTATCCGGTAAAGAGAATATAAGCGAATATCAGTGGAATAAAAATATAGCAAAACATTTCTTCTGTAGAACTTGTGGAGTTTATACGCACCATATTAGAAGAAGGGATCCTAACCAGATAAGTGTAAATATAATGTGTGTTGATGATATATTGATTCCAAGAGATATTAAAATTAACCAAGTAGATGGCGCAAGCCATGATTAAATAATGATAATTTCAAAAAAGAATAATTATTTGTTATTGAGGTCGTCAATATTGATGTCACTGATATTTTTTGCCGCCTTTTTGATTGTAGATCTTGGCCTTTTGTCATTAATAATTGATTCAGATAAGAGCAAAATATCCATCATAATTATCTTTATCTATATTCTGGCCACTTTTCATTGGTTTTATAATGCCTTTAGATTAGATAAGGAGATATCTGATCTAGATGAACCTAAAAATGGAACATTGATGAGTTCTTTTTTAGAAAACAATGAACATCTAGGGTCTGCTGATCGAAATATTCAACTATCTCTTTTGGAGGATGAACTATCAAATAGACATGCACTTGGTTATTTGTCAGTTGATATTCTTCTGAAGCTTGGTCTAACTGGTACTGTTATTGGTTTCATACTGATGCTTCTTCCAATTGGACAAATTCAAGACTTTGATCCTCAAATTCTCCAAAAGCTTCTTTCAACTATGAGTGGAGGAATGGCTGTTGCGCTTTACACAACCTTGACTGGTCTTGTGACGAGTATTCTATTGAAATTTCAATATTTTATTCTTGATTCAAGTCTTAGCAATAGTCTAAATTATTTATCATCAAAATCTTTTAATGAAACATAAAATTTTTAGTAAGTCTGAAGAACAGGATGTTTTTACGGACTTACTTTTTAATGCATTACTTGGATTTGCTTTTATGTTTGCTATAGCTTTTATGTTGATAAATAGCTCGGAAGAAACAGGAAATATTAGATCGAAAGCAGAAATACTTATCTCAGTTCAGTGGCCAGATGATCATCCAGACGATGTAGATGCAATTGTTGAAGATCCACAAGGAAGTTTAGTTTGGTATCACAATAGAGATTCAGGACTAATGCACCTAGATAGGGATGATAGAGGAAATTTAGCAGATAATCTGAATATTAATGGCGAGGTCGTTTCTAATCCTATAAATCAAGAAACTATCACTGTAAGAGGTCTACAGTCTGGAGAATATATAATTAATCTCTTACACTATAAGTCAAACTTTAAAGAACCTCTTCCAGTAACTGTAAAAGTGGAGAAATTAAACCCCTCAGTAGAATTAGTTTATTATGGAGAACATTTCTTAAATGGCGTAGGAGATGAGATGACGGCGTTGAGATTCTACGTAGATAGTCAAAAAAATATCTCAGATTTGAATCAAATTCCTAAGAGGCTTATAACTAAAGCACTTGGAAATAAGTAATATATGCTTGAAGAAAGATTAATTTTAATTCTTGCCTACTTATTCATAGCGATACTGTTGCTTTCTATATGTTTACACACTAGTTTTTCAAAAAAAACCAAGCTTTTAACTATAATTATTTCAACTGGATTTTATATTACTACTTGGAAAGGTTATGAGTCTATTTTGGGATGGCCAACATTTGAAGAGCTACCCGAAAACTTCCAGATTAATTGGGCTATCATAGAAGAGCCAAACAAAAGATTAAAAAAAGAGGGCAGTCTCTATTTATGGATTATTGAGTTAGATGAATTTGGAAAAAAATTTGGAAAACCTAGATCTTATAACCTGTATTGGAATGAAGATAATCAAAAGCTAGTTCAATCTGCATTGCATAAGCTCCAAGAAGGAGAACAATTAAATGGAAAAAAAACTTATGGTGTAGTTAACAAAGACAATGAAGGAAAGGAGTCTACACAGTATGATCAAACGTCTGGAGAACCTGAAGAGGGAGGACCTTCATTTGAATTTTTTGAGGTTCCCCCTCCCAGCCTTCCCCCAAAGACGCTGATTCTTGATAACTAATTACTCTTGTCCAAACCAAGTGTATTGAGGAGCTTCCATATTTCCTAGGGCTACCTCTCTATCTTCATGAGCTCTTGCTTTTACATAATGATGAATATTTTCTACTTCCTGTTCTGTAAGTACATCTGAAAAAGATGCCATGCCACCTCCTGCCAAGAGACCTTCTAATACTATCTGATTAAAAGCATCATGGACTCCTGCAGACATTTTTCTTAAATCAGGTATCGCACCTCCTGATTTGACTACAAAACCATGGCACACAGCACAATTTTCATTATATTTACTTTCGCCATCTTGAAGTTGATCGATACTTACTTGAACTAGTTTTTGTTCTGGAATAGTAGTATCTCTTACATCTGGTATTGGTAAAGTTTCTTGTCCTCCTAATTTAAAAACCAACAACCTTCCGAAATTGTTGTAAGTTAAAGATGCTTGTATTTCTATCGGAGGTAATGGTTCTCCGCCAAATAAGTCACCTCCACCTGAGCCGGTGAGAATTGAGACATACTGCTCTCCATCTATTTCAAATGTTATTGGTGGAGCAAGCATAGAAGTATAAGTATTGAACTCCCAAAGTCTTTCGCCAGTGTCTTTATCATAGGCAGAAAACATGCCAAGAGCATCGCCCTGGAAAACTAGACCTCCAGCAGTTGCAAGAACACCCCCATTCCAATAATGTGGAATAGGCACAGACCATTTTGTTTCTCCTGTTAGTGGATCAAATGCCTTTAAAAATCCACCAGGTTTTGGTTGTGAATCAAGATTATTGAGGATGTTTTGAGCTAATGAACTCATTTCAATTCCCATATTCCACTTACCTGGAGTCCATTTAAATATACCGGTCTTTTTGTAGTCTTCCTGTACAGCATAGAAGAATGGATTTTCTTGAGTTGGTATGTAAGCGAGACCCGAATCAATATCAACAGACATAGCTTGCCAGTTATGAGCGCCTAAGGGTCCAGGAAGTACCCACGCACCATTATCAGAATAATCAACTTCAGGATTTTCAACTGGTCTTCCAGTTTCTAAATCAACATGTGTTGCCCATGTAACTGCTGCAAAAGGATGGGCTCTAAGCACCTTACCATTTGATCGATCAATTACATAAAAGAAACCATTTTTTGGAGCTTGAAGCAAAACCTTTTTCATTTCTCCATCAATTTCCATATCGGCCAGAGCCATATCCTGAACGGCTGTATAATCCCAATTATCTTCAGGAGTAGTTTGGTAGTGCCATTTATAAACACCCGTGTCGGCATCCACAGCTACGATAGATGATAGGAATAAATTATCGCCTCCACCTGGAGATCTTATTTCTCTTGTCCATGGTGAACCATTACCGACACCAAGATATATATTATTAAATTCAGAATCATAGACTATTGAATTCCAAACAGTTCCTCCGCCTCCAAATTCCCACCAATCTGTACCTTTCCATGTCTTAGCAGCCATCTCCATAGCAGGATCTTCAAAACCTAAAGCAGGATTTCCAGGGACTGTAAAAAATCTCCATTCCTGATCTCCAGTCTCTGAATCATAGGCAGTCACATAACCTCTGACTCCATATTCGGCTCCACCATTACCTATATATACTTTTCCTTTAGCAACTCTAGGCGCTCCAGTTATCGTATAGGACCTTTCCCGATCAATAATTGTATCTACTTCCCAAATCTTCTCCCCAGTCTCTGCATTCAAAGCAAATAATCGACCATCTAAACTGGCTGAGTAAACTTTTCCGTTGTACACAGCAACGCCTCTGTTTACAACATCACAACAAGCTTTTCTCGCCCATTCACCGGGTACTTTTGGATCGAAACTCCAAACAGTCTCTCCAGTCAAAGCTTCTACAGCATAAACTCTGCTCCATGTACTTGTAAAAAACATTATTCCATCGACAACAATAGGTGTTGCTTCCAATGCTCTGTTCGTACCCATGTCTTTTGACCACACTAGACCAAGATTAGAGACACTATCCTTATTGATCTGCTTGAGTGGAGAGAATCTTCGTTCATCATAAGTTCTTCCGAAAGCTAGCCAATTTCCAGGTTCCGATTCAGCAGTCAATATTCTCTCATCATCAATCAAACCTATTGAAGATGAACCTGATACTTCAGAACTTTCTATTAATTCTTTCTCATTTGAATTACTACATCCTGTAGTAACTAACATTAGTAACAGTCCCATGTAGAAGATTTTATTTTTCATTGATTACCTCAATTTTTTATTTACTCTAACTCTTTTTTTTATCTATTGGAATATAAGAACGTAATAATTTTTACTATGTTATTGTATTAATATGAAAAGATTAGTAGCAATTCTTATTTTATTTTTTCCCTTGATGACCATGACAAAAGTTATAGATAATTTAGATAATGAAAGAGTTGAATGGTTACCTTTCTCAGATCAAGTTATGGGGGGCATTTCTGAAATTAACTTTTCTGAAAGAAAAGAAGAAGAAATGTCTTTTTACCATATGGAAGGAAAGGTGAGCACAGAAAATAACGGTGGTTTTATCCAATTTAGAGCTGGAGTTGTTATAGATGAAATTCCCTATGAAGGTTTAAGAATAATGACCAGAGGAAATGGAGAAGAGTATTTTATTCATGTTAGAACTCCAAAAACCCTTCTACCTTGGAATTATTACGCCGCATCTTTCAATACAACTAATGACTGGCAATATATTGAGATACCCTTTGATTCATTTAAAAAATCAGGACTCATATTGCCACGAAAGTTTAAAGCATCTGATATTAAATCGATTGGAATCGTGGCTTTTGGTAAAGATTTTTATGCGGATATTGATTTAGCTAGTATTGAGCTTTACTAATCTAGATCTTTGAAATTTGGTTTTCTTTTTTCAGCAAAAGCCTTTACACCTTCTTTGAAATCTTTTGAATCGAGTCTAATTCTTTGGGTTTCTTTTTCATAATCCAATTGTTCGCTCAAAGAACCAGACAAAGCTTTATCATGAGCTTTCACTATTTCTTTAAGTCCAGTAATTGGTCCATTAGCTAACTTCTTGGCTATCTCTTCAGCTTTTGGAATTAATTCCTCATCTGGAACACAGTCCCAGATAAGCCCCCATTCTTTCGCTTGCTTTGCTGAAATGTCTTCGCCCAGAAGTCCCATACCATTAGCTCTGGCTCTTCCAATTAAATTAGGCACAAGCCAGGATGCTCCCACATCAGAAATGATACCTAGATTCGGTCCAAAAACTAATTTAAATTTTGCAGATTCTGAGGCTATAACAATATCTCCTGTAAGAGCTAACCCAACACCACCTCCAGCAGCAATTCCATTGATCGCATTCACAACAGGTTTTGTAGATTGCGTTATAGCTTTTACAAGAGGATTAAATGCATTTTCCATATTCATAGAACCAGCTTCTCCTGCTGACAAGCCCTCTGTTTTAGGCCAGCCACCTTCAATTAAATCTGCTCCGGAGCAGAAACCTCTTCCATTACCTGTGATAATAATAGATCTTACTTTTTTATCCGATTTAGCTTCATATAAGGCATCTAAAAGACCCATTATAAGGTCTGCATTCATCGCATTAAGGACTTCAGGTCTATTAAGACTGAGTTTTAGTACTCCATCATTATTTAATTCTTTTTGTATCGCATCATTCATAATTTATCTAATCAAATTGCTTCTCTGTACTGGCAAAGAGAAAGTAAAAGATTCCTCCAAAAAAAGTAACTCCAGCAACTACGTAAAATACCATATCCCATGAATTAGTTGTATCAAGAATTATGCCTGTCAAAATACCTCCAACTAAACCAGGTAAGGCAGCCACCATATTTGTGATTCCCATTAATCTTCCTGTATGTTTCGGTCCTATATCTGCATGGTTTACTATAAAACCTCCCGCACTAAAACCACCAAAAACATTTCCTAAACACATGATTGCAATAATACCTGCAACACTCTCAAGTTCGGGGACAATACATAGACAGATACCGCTTCCTCCAAAGGCTATTGAATTACAAAGTTTTCTCACAGTTAAAAGGTTCATACCTTTATTGGTTAAGTAATCTGCAAAATAACCTCCAATATTTATAAACAAAAAAGAGGCAATGTGCGGCAGCATAGCAAGAACTCCTACTGCAGCCATTGGAATCCCAAGGCCGTCTTTTATAAAAATTGGTAGCCATGAAAGAAATACGAATAAACTGTAGTTACTGCAAAAATGTGCAACTGTTATTGCCCATAAAGGAAGGTTTGTTCTTAATTTAGAAAAAGGAAGTGTCTCAGCTTTTTCACTTGCTGGAGCATTATTGAGAATATAATCTAATTCCTCAGCAGAAATATTTACGTCTTCCTTCGGTGTTGATTGAACAATATTTTTCCAAAAAATATACCAAATAAAGCCTAATCCTCCATAAAGATAAAAAGCCCATTGCCAACTCAAGTTTAAGATAATTACTGGAGTTACCACTAACCCAAATATAGTTCCTATTGGAATAGCACTGTTGGTTATCGCGACAGATCTGGCTCTCTCGCTAAAAGGGATCCATCTTGCATATAAGCTATGCCATGCAGGAAAAGTAATACCTTCACCTAGACCCATGCCTATTCTCGCGATGATTAGGGATATAAAGCCTCCAAAGAAAGCCCAAGGAGTTATAAAGGTAAATAAAGACCAAACAAGTAACCCAACTCCAAGAACTATTTTCGCACCTATTCTGTCAGAAAGAACTCCTCCATAGATTTGCGTCACCATGTAACCAATGTAAAAACTACCTAAAATAATTCCTTTTTGTGTTTCTGACCATCCAGCCTCTTCACTCATAGGAATAATAGCTAAGGAAATTACCACTCTATCTATGTAACAAATAAAAACTGCTGCAACAGTTAATGCAATTACTTTAAATCTTTGATGCATTAAAAATTTCTCCCCATAATTCTTACAAGATACCTCGTAATAAGATTAATTAAAATTTTTTTTGTAAATTCGTTATTATATTTATTAATGAAAGGGAGAAGACTTTGGGAACTTTAAAAAAAGATTACTTATTAAGTGGTGTAAAAGTTATAGATGCTGCAAGTTTTATAGCTGGACCTTCAGCTGCAACAATAATGTCTGATTATGGAGCAGAAGTAATAAAGATTGAACCGCAAAACGGAGATAGCTTGAGGAATTTGATCACTAACGGAAGAATGCCTGAAGGACCTGAAAATTACTGCTGGGAATTAACTTCTCGGAATAAAAAAAGTGTTTCTCTCAATTTAAAAGATGAAAAAGCTCATAACATCCTAATTGATCTTATAAAAGAAGCTGACGTCTTTATAACTAATATGCCATTTCCAATAAGAAAAAAATTAAAAATAACATCTGATGACATAAGGCCACATAACGCCAAACTAATTTATGCCTCTCTAACTGGATATGGTGAAGTTGGTCCCGATGCAGATAGGACTGCTTATGACTCAGTTGCCTGGTGGGCTAGAAGTGGATTAATGGATTTTGTCAGACCTTCTAATAACTCTCCTGTTGCATGGTCAACACCAGGCATGGGAGACCATCCTACTGGTATGGCTTTATACGGAGCGATAATGACTGCTTTATTTAATAGAGAAAAAACAGGAAAGGGGGGAGAAGTATCTACTTCATTAATGGCAAATGGAGCCTGGGCAAACGGAGTTTTTATCCAAGCAGCTTTAATGGATATTGAATTTCCAGAAAGAACTGAGCCTCTGCCGAGACACCCTTTTTATGATTTTTACCAAACAAAAGATAATAGAGAATTTGCACTTGGTATGATTAATTCAAGAATTGAATGGCCAAAACTCACTGAAGTACTAGATAGAGCTGATTGGTTGCAAAGAGAACTATTTGATTTTGATGATGCTTTCCAAAATGCAGATATACTTAGATCAGAATTATCAGAAGAATTTAAGAAGAGATCACTTGATGAAATAAATCAACTTTTACGGAACTCTGGTGTTACTTATGGTGTACTCGGCAAAACTACTGATCATAGAGATGATAAGCAATTTTTAGAAACAAAAACTTTGGTTCCTCTAAACCATGAATCTTTTGAGAATCTATTAACAATCAATAGTCCTTTTACAATTCAAGATGAGGATAAGATAGATTTTTCTAGGGCTCCCAATGTAGGCGAACATACTAAAGAAGTTCTGGAGAATATAGGATATTCAGATAGTGAATTAGAAGATTTAAAAAATGGATCCTCCATTTATTGGCCTAATGAGCTTTAAAGAATGAAAACTTACATAAAACAAATATCAGCTCTTTTCTTTATATCACTCATTATTTCTTGCTCAAAAGAAGAGGTATGTTATGAAGCAGATTTGGTTTTAGTAAATAGTAAAATCTATACTGCCAATGCAGATCAATGGGAAGCAGCAGCCCTGGCTATTTTAGGTGATAAATTTATCTTTATTGGTAGTAATGACGATTCCTCTTCTTACGCGTGCGGATCTAATAGAGTTTTAGATTTAAAAGATTCCTTTGTATTCCCAGGATTCATTGACGCACATGCACATCTTAAAGGTATAGGTTACAGAGAAATAACTCTCAATCTTCAGGGT
>CACLEI010000007.1 GCA_902605935.1 uncultured SAR86 cluster bacterium
ACCTTATGGAGAATGCGTTACATATTCTTATATTGCTGAGAAAGTCGGTAATCCGAAAGCTTATAGAGCTGTTGGTACTAGTTGTGGAAAGAATCCAATTCCATTAGTCGTGCCTTGTCACAGAGTTGTGTCAAAATCAGGTTTAGGGGGCTTCACTGGAGGATTAGATATTAAAAAATTTCTCTTAGAGCTTGAAAGCAATTAAAATTCAATAATGAGTGCAATTACATCTATAGAAGTTAAATTAAAAAAAGCGTTAGACCCTAGTCATCTAGAGGTAATAGACGAAAGTTATCTTCATAACGTAGAACCAGGAAGAGAATCCCATGTAAGGATAGTGGCCATCTCTAATCTTTTTGACGGACTCAATTTAGTTAAAAGACATCAGCTTATTTACTCTGAGATACAAGAAGAAATTGATGGACCAATACATGCCTTATCTATTCATACTTTCACCGAAAACGAGTGGATAGAAAAGAATGAGAAAGCAGAGTCTTCTCCTAATTGTCTGGGCGGCAGCAAAAACGAAAACTAGAAAATTAAAATGGCAGATAATCATGTCGTTACCTTCTATTCCATCGAAAAAATAGGTGACCATAAAAAAGTTGGTAGGACTGTTGAGCGACACTGTATTAAAAACAGTATAGTTGGAACTTTTTTTTCGACGCCGCAGGGTGTCAACACTACTTTGTCTGGAAAGAAAAAGGCCTTGATTGAGCTAGTTTCCTTATTGGAAAAGAAATTTAAATTAACTATAAAAGATGAAACTTGGTCTTCTTCTTATTCTTTGCCTTTTAAGAGATTAAAAATAAAGTGCAGAAATAGATTGTTGCCACTAAAGGGTGATTTTGATCCAGTTTCTTCAAGAGGTAAACATTTGAATTACCAGGATTGGAACAAATTAATTACAGATCCCAATACAATTATTCTAGATGTCAGGAATAATTACGAAACGGAAATAGGTACCTTCAAGAACTCAATCATTCCTAAAATGGATAATCTAACTGAATTCCCCCATTTCGTGGATAAAGAGTTATCTGAAATCAAAAAGAAAAAGATAGCTATGTTCTGTACGGGAGGTATTAGGTGCGAAATAGCCTCCTCTTTCATGATGAACGAAGGTTTTGAAGATGTTTATCAACTTGATGGTGGTATTTTAAGATATCTCAAAGATGTTCAAGATGAAAACCTATGGGAAGGGGAATGTTTTGTTTTTGATGAAAGAGTAACTGTAGATAAGAACTTAAAACCAGGAAATTTTCTTCAATGTTTTGGGTGCAGAAGACCTCTATCAAAAACTGATCTTGAATCAAAATATTATGAAAAGGGCGTATCTTGTCATAAGTGCTACAACGTCTCTTCAAAAAAAGATAAGGAAAGATTCTCCCAAAGACAATTGCAGATTGAATTAGCTGAAGAAAGAGGACACGTTCATATGGGTGCTAACGCAAAACAAGATAAGATATAAAGATGTCTAAGGTCTTTTCTAAATTCGTTACATCTTACCCAAAGATGCTTTTTATTTCTTTTCTTGTCGCTTTATCTTTCTCTATATTAAATCTTAATAACTTTAAGCTAGACGCCTCATCTGATTCTCTAGTATTAGAGAGTGATGATGATCTCAAATATTATAGAGAGGTAAATTCTGATTATGCTTCGTCTGACTTTTTAATAGTAATCTTTAAACCAAAGGAAGACCTATTTTCTGATGAGACTATTTCTCAAGTTAGAGAAATGGTAAATGTTTTTGAACAAATTGAAGGAGTTGATTCTGTTCTAAGTTATTTAGATGCACCATTACTTTTTAGTCCTAAAATGAGTATGAGCGAACTAGCTGATAATCTTCGGACTATTGAAGACGAAGGCACTGATAAAGATTTAGCAAGGCTAGAATTTAAAAATAGCCCCTTATACACAGAGCTGCTCACTGACAAAGATGCAACTTATACCGCAATGCAATTATTGCTAAAAAGCAATGATTCTTATGAAGCGGCTATTGATCAACGTTATCAAATTCTTGACCTAATAAATTCTGAACAATATTCCCCTAGTATTCATGATCTACAACTAAAAAATATAAATGAGGAAATAAAAACACTCAATTCACAAGCATCTATAGATAGAGATGTGCTAATTGAATCGACAAGAAATGTCATAAAAAGTTTTAAAGATAACGGTGATATCTATCTTGGCGGCACCGCAATGATTGCTTCTGACATGATTAGTTTTATCAAAAGCGACCTTCAATATTTCGCTCTTGGTGTGCTGATTATGTTTGTAATAACTTTAAGTATTATTTTTAAAAAATTACGTTGGGTTGCAATGCCCTTGGTTTCAAGTGCCTTAATTGCTGTTTTCGTTATCGGGTTTCTGGGCTGGATGGATTGGAGGGTTACAGTGGTTTCTTCAAATTTCATCTCCCTTCTATTAATAATATCAATCTCATTAACAATACATTTAATTGTTCGATATCAAGAACTGTACGAGATTAATCCTTCACTCAAAAAAAAGGATTTAGTGGCTTTAACAGTAGAACAAATGTTGAAACCTTGTTTTTATACTGCTCTAACTACAATCATTGCTTTTGCTTCTTTGGGAGTGAGTGAAATTAAACCCGTAATGGATTTTGGTAAGATGATGGTTGCAGGAATATTTTTTGCTTTTATTTTTTCTTTTTTTCTTTTTCCAATATTCAGTCTACTCTTTACCTCTAGTCTTGATCAAGAATCGAAAGATTTCAGTAAAGGGGTAACCGTAGGTTTTTCTAAGCTAACTGAAAAATTAGGGAATTACGTTAGTCTGATAGGGATTATTTTATTTTGCATATCGATATATGGCATTAACCAACTTACAGTTGAGAATAGATTTATAGACTATTTCAAACCATCTACAGAAATCTATAAAGGTATGGACTTACTCGATAACAAGCTTGGTGGTACAGCACCTTTAGATGTTGTTATCAATGCACCCAAAAATTGGATAAGTGATATAGAAGAAGAATCTTTCGATGATGACTTTGGTTTTGAAGATGAAGAATCATCTGTTAATGGCTACTGGTGGAATACTATTTCTTTAGAAAAGCTTGAGCAGATTCACGACTACTTAGATTCTTTACCAGAAATAGGAAAAGTTCTTTCTGTTGCTAGTGGTATAAAAGTAGCTACTGAACTAAAAGATGGTGAACCTTTGTCGGAGCTAGATTTAGCTCTGGTTAAGAACATGCTTCCAGAGGATATTAAAGAGAATTTATTGAGTTCTTATATAAGCAATGATGAAAATCAAGTTCGGATATCAGCCAGGGTGATTGAGTCTGCCGAGGGTCTTAATCGAAATGAACTCTTGTATGAAATTTCTGAGACTTTAAAAACAGATTACAATTTGGAAGAAGAACAATTTAGACTGACTGGCTTAGCAGTGCTTTATAACAATATGTTACAAAGCTTATTTGATTCTCAGATCGGAACTATTGTTATTGTCTTTAGCATTATTTTTTTAATGTTTTTGATTCTTTTTCGTTCTTTGTATTTATCCATTATAGGGATTATTCCTAATCTATTGGCAGCAGGAGTTGTATTGGGAACTATGGGTATTTTTTCGATACCACTAGATATTATGACTATTACTGTTGCTGCTATCAGCGTTGGTATGGCTGTAGATAACACGATCCACTATATTCATAGATTTAAAAAAGAATTTAAAGTTTCTGGAATCTATACCCAAGCTATGAAAGATAGTCACAGAACCATTGGCAGGGCAATGTTCTATACTTCATTAACAATAATTCTTGGGTTTTTGGTATTTTCAACTTCTAACTTCAATCCAAGTGTCTATTTTGGGTTCTTTGTATCATTAGCGATGATTATGGCATTATTAGGGGCATTAACGTTATTGCCCCAATTGATTCTTTATTTTAAGCCGTTGGGAAAAGAAAAATTAATAGGAGACTAGTATGGGACCACTAAAGGGATTCAAGATAATTGAAATGGCTGGAATTGGCCCAGGACCATTCTGTGGAATGATTTTGGCTGATCTAGGAGCAGAGATTATAAGAGTTGATAGGGCTTCTGCTGCAGGGACAGGTTCAAGAGAAGAGCCAGCAAACCGCGGGAAGAAATCAATCGCTGTAGACTTAAAGAGCGAAGATGGAGTGGAGGTAGTATTGAAATTAGTAGAAAGTGCAGACGCTATTTTTGAAGGTTTTAGACCCGGTGTAATGGAAAGATTAGGACTGGGACCTGATATATGCCAAAAAAGGAATGAGAAAATAGTTTTCGGAAGAATGACTGGATGGGGTCAAACTGGACCATTAGCGAATGCAGCTGGACATGATATTAACTATATTGCTTTGTCAGGAGCTTTAGCTGCCATAGGAAGAGACGATTCTCCTCCTGTTCCACCTTTAAATCTAATTGGAGATTTTGGAGGTGGTGGTATGTTATTGGCTTTAGGTATTGTGGCTGCTCTCTTAGAGACTAAAAATTCTGGTAAAGGGCAGGTCATTGATGCAGCCATGACTGACGGATCTTCTCTACTAATGACAATGATGTATTCAATGCATCAATCAGGATTCTGGAACTTGGAACGTCAAACTAATCTTTTAGATGGAGCGGCACATTTTTATGATACTTACGAGTGTAAAGATGGTAAATACATATCAATTGGATCGATTGAACCTCAATTTTATGCCTTGCTTTGTGAAAAGGCTGAGTTATCTCAAGATAACTTTGGAGATCAAATGAAAAGAGATACTTGGCAACATAAAAAACAAATGATTAAGAATGTTTTTTTAACAAAGACAAGAGAAGAATGGTGTGATCTTATGGAGGGAAGTGATGTATGTTTTGCGCCCGTATTAGATATGAGTGAGGCACCTATGCATCCGCATAATATTGCTAGACAAACATTTATTGAAATTGAGGGTGTAACCCAACCCGCACCTGCTCCCAGATTCGATAGAACTCAAAATGAAATTACACTACCACCCGCCATTGCAGGTGAACATTCAAAAGAAATATTAGAATCACTAGGTATAGATGGTGATGAATATGACAGATTAATTTCTTCGGGTTCTATAGTTTGAAGGAGCTTATCCTAATCTCTGGAAAAGACTGTAATTTATGCATAGAAGCTCAATTATTAATTTCTCAGATAAATCTCAAAGACTGCATATTAACCACTGTAGATATATATTCAAAGAGAACATATGTCGATAAATATTGGGATAAAATTCCAGTCATTCTCTATGGCGAGCAAGAGTTACTTTGGCCATTCGATAAAGAGAAAGTAATTAAACTTTTAGACTGATATATCAAAAAAGTCTAATGAATTCATATAAATAGCAGTAAAAACTAATTCTTCACTTTCTTGTCTAAACTCTGCAACTTTTCTTGCAATATGACTTAAATATTTTGGCTCATTTCTAGAAGAATTATCTATTCCCATATCCCTAGGCAGAAGATAAGGCGCATCGGTTTCAATCATTAATTTTTCTAATGGTATTAAAGATATGAGCTTTTCCAAATGTTTTCCTCTTCTTTCATCACATAACCAGCCCGTTATTCCTATGTAGAATCCCATGTCCAGATACTTTAGTAATGCGTCTTCTGTTCCTGTGAAACAGTGCACGACACTCTTAGGTAAATCTTTCAAATACGGTGAAGTAATTTCAACAAATTTTTCATGGGCATCCCTCTCATGAAGAAATAAAGGTTTACTCAATTCAATGGATAATTCAAGGTGTGCTTCAAAGCTCTTTTGTTGATCTTCTGGAGATGAAAAATTTCTATTAAAATCCAAACCAGTTTCTCCTATTGATTTAACTAAATCATTTTTTAATAGATCTTTTATTTCACTAAAGGATTCTGGGGAATATTCCTTTGAATTATGCGGATGAATTCCAGCGGTAGAAATACAAGATTTGGGATATCGTTGACTAATTTCAAAAGCCTCTATGCTCTCTTTCAAAGAACTTCCGGTGACTGAGAGTCTTCTAACACCCAGTTTATTTGCTTCAGCTAGTACTAAATCTAAGTCTTCCTTAAAAGACTTGTGTGTCAAATTGGCTCCGATATCAAAAAATTGTTCTTGAATAAGTGGCATTATGAGCACTATTATAAAACACAATATTTTTTAGGGGGAGATATGAGCGGACCATTTAAAGGAGTTAGAGTACTTGAATTGACATCTACAGTATCCGGACCTTTTGCTGGAATGATGCTTGCTGACCAAGGTGCCGAGGTTATAAAGATTGAGCCACCTGGTATAGGAGACCTTGCTAGATTCATGGGAACCATTAAAGATGGCATGGGGGCCATGTTTTCTACTTTAAACAGAAACAAGAAATGTATTTGTTTGGATTTCAAAAATGAGGAAGACCTATCAATTTTAATGGAGCTAGTTTCAACTGCTGATGTGTTAATCGAAAATTATAGGCCAGGTATAGTTAAAAAACTTGGAATTGATTATGAGACTTTAAAAAAGATTAAGCCTGATTTGATATATTGTTCTATATCAGGTTACGGTCAATCAGGGCCCTATAAAGAAAAGAAAGTATATGATCCATTAATCCAGGGAACAGTTGGAATTCCTCATGCTCAAAATAGTGAATTTCCTGAATTGATAAGAACAATCATTTATGACAAGGTCACTGGATTAACAAGCGCCCAAGCAATTTCAGCTGCTCTATACCAGAAAGCTAATGGAGAAGGCGGTCAATATCTTCCAATATCTATGATGGAATCTGCTCTCTACTATAATTGGCCCGATCTCATGATGAATTATACATTTGACGAGGGCGGTCTAAATTTAGGTGAACTGGCAGATCTATTTGAGGTTTATGAAACTAAAGATGGAGGAGTGGTTTTGATAATTATTGCAAATGATGAAGTATTCACAAAATTTTGTGAAGTTTTTAGCCTCTCATTACACTTAGATGAGAAGTACAATAATCTTGTCTCCAGAATTATCAATAAAGAAGAATTAACAGAGGAAATAAATAAAATCACCAGAAATCTATCTAGCAAAGAACTCGAAGATAAAATGGACAATGAAGGAATCTCAGCTTCACTTTGCAATGATTTAAACAAAGTTCATCTTGACCCTCAGGTTATTGAACAAGGTTCGATTGTTGAAATAGATCATCCTGAGTTAGGCAAAATGAGAATGCCAAAACCTCCGGCAAACTTAAAAGGCCAAAAAGAGTTCCCAAGAACTCTAGCGCCTATTCTAGGCTTTGATAACAGGCAAATCCTTGAAGAGCTTAAGGTTGGTAATGATATAATAGAGAGAATGGAAGAAAGAGAGAATCAAAACAGGATGTTGATTAAAGCAATGATGGACGCTCAAAATCAATCCTAAAATGATTAAATCATTCTTTGATTTACTATTGACCGTTTTAGTTGTAACAATACTAGTTGTAGTTGTATCTACATCTAGTAATCTTCTGTGGCTTAATTCTATGAATATGCCGATTGATTTTAATTTAGTAACTTCTACTTTCTTAAAAGATATAGTCGGTATGAATTTTAACTCTCAGATACCACTCTATCTGCTCATTTCGATACCCTTAATTCTGTTTTTATTTTGCACAAAAATAATATCAAAAAGATTTTTAACAAATAGGATATTTCCTTATGTTCTCTCCGGAGGAATATCTATGCTCTTATTAATGGTTCTCTTGCCATTCGCCCTTGATAACTTGGAACCTATCTCTGGATCTAGAACAAATATCGGTAAGTTGTGTATGACAATATGCGGTTGCCTCGGTGGGTACTTATATGGTTTTAGACAAATTAGGAATGTTGATAATGAAATATAAGCAACTTGCGTTAGTTATACTCATATCAATATTATCTGTCTTTCTTCGGTCTGAAGATGTTGATTACAATTACACAATAATTGCTGAAGGACTTGATAGGCCTTGGAGTCTTGCTGTTATCGATGATAAAAATATTATTTTTACAGAGTTATCTGGAAATTTAAGGCAAATAAAAGATGGTAAGTTACTCTCTGCTCCAGTAGCTGGCACGCCTGAAGTGCTTTTCAAGGGTCAAGGTGGTATGTCTGGTGTTGTTTTGGATCCAGATTTTCAAAAGAATAAAGTTTTGTATTTGGCATTTTCTGCGCGTGATGAAGGTGCTAGGACTAATACATTAAAAGTAATCAGAGCAGTCCTTTCTGGTAATGAGCTTAAAGATGTAAATGAAATCTATAGCGCCTTTCCTTCTCGAAATACCGCTCTACATTATGGAGCTAAAATGGTATTTATGGATGATGGTACTTTACTAGTTACTAATGGTGATGGTTTTAACTACCGTGAGAAGGCTCAAACATTGGATAACCATTTTGGAAAAATTGTTAGGATTAATTCAGATGGCTCTTTGCCAGAAGGTAATCCTTTTTCAGATGATCCAAATGCTCTTCCTGAGATCTGGTCTTATGGACATAGAAACCCACAGGGCATAATAAATTACAAAGGAGAGATTTATGGTTTGGAGCATGGTCCAATGGGTGGAGATGAAATAAATGTAATTAAACCAGGAAATAATTATGGTTGGCCTGCCATAACTTATGGTAAGGATTATAACGGTTCAGTTATTTCTCCATTTACTGAGATGCAAGGTATGGAACAACCTATTAAATATTGGGTACCATCTATAGCACCCTCAGGAATGATGCTTTATGACAAAGACTTATTTCCTGAATGGAAAGGAAGTATATTTGTCTCATCAATGAAACCTGGAAGCGTTAGAAGATTGGAGCTTAAAGAGAATAAGATTATTAAGGATCATATAATTTTCGATGATTTAAGTAGGATTCGTGATATCGCGTTTCTTCCAAATGGCTCAATACTTCTAGCAACTGATGGAAGTGGAGGAGAGATAATAAGTGTACAACCAAATTAAGGAAAGAATATGTGGGCAAGGATAATTCCAGGAATCATAGGTTCAATTATGATCTTAACGGCTTTTAATTGGATAATAGATCCATCCTCGGCTGCTGCAGGCTTATCTATGTCTTTATTACAAGGAGAAGGTGGTAATACTCAAATAGGTGATTTCACCTCTTTCTTTTTTACTGCTGGCATCATGGCCATCATAGGTGCTTATAGAAATGAGCATATATGGATATATGCCACTGTATGTCTTCTGGGTTCAGCGGCTATATTTAGAATTTATGCAGGTCTTATGCACGGAACTGAATTCTTAATGTCAGCAATTTTTTTCGAAATCTTGACTTCAATATTATTAATAATCAGTTTAAAAAAGATTAAATCAGCAAATCAATAAGCTCGTAAGTTTATAAATAACAATACTAGGATGTTGGAAGATCTAACTCTAAAAAGTTGGTTAGTGATTCTTTTAGTTTGTGATAAAGTCACGATAAATTTTAAAAGGAATAACTATGAAATTTAAAGGGACTGATTCTTACATTTCAACTGAAGATCTTAGTATGGCAGTCAATGCTGCAATAGAGCTTGAAAAGCCATTACTAATTAAAGGTGAACCAGGAACTGGTAAAACTATGCTAGCTGAGCAAGTTGCCGAATCACTCAATATGCCATTAATCGAGTGGCATATAAAATCTACGACGAAAGCTCGACAAGGCCTTTATGAATATGATGCTGTAACTAGACTAAGGGATTCACAACTTGGGGATGAACGAGTAAAAGACATCTCTAACTATATTCAAAAAGGAAAAATGTGGGAGGCTTTTACCTCCGATGAAAGAGCAGTTTTGCTTGTTGATGAAATTGATAAGGCAGATATTGAGTTTCCAAATGACTTGTTACAAGAGATAGATCGTATGGAATTTTATGTTTATGAGACTAAAGAGACAATTAAAGCTGTTCAAAGACCTTTAGTAATCATTACTAGTAATAATGAGAAAGAACTTCCTGATGCTTTCCTGAGAAGATGTTTCTTCCACTATATTAACTTCCCTGATAGACCGACAATGGAAAAAATTGTAAAAGTCCATCATCCTAAGGTTAAGAAAAATTTAGTAAAAGATGCCTTAGAAATTTTCTTTGATATAAGAAAAGTTCCAGGAATGAAGAAAAAACCTTCTACTTCTGAGTTAATCGATTGGCTAAAGCTTTTGATGGCTGATGATATCCCTGATGAGATTTTTAAAAATAGAGATCCCTCTAAAGCAATACCACCTTTATATGGTGCACTCGTGAAAAATGAACAAGATGTTCAATTACTTGAAAGATTAGCATTTATGGCTAGAAGGGAAGGTAATTCTAGTTCTTGATGTTTATATCTCTTTTTAATACTTTAAAAGCTACTGGAGTACCCTGTTCTTTAAGAGAACTCTTGGACTTAATTGCTGCTGTAGATAAGAGACTTGCTTTTGCAAACATGAATGAATTTTACTTCTTAAGTAGAGCTATTCTGGTGAAAGATGAAAAGCACTACGACAAATTCGATCGGGCTTTTGATATTTACTTTAAAGGAATTGAAAGTATAGATGATATTTTAGAAATGTTAATTCCAGATGAATGGTTGAAAGCTGAATTTGAAAAGCACCTGACTGAAGAGGAGTTAAAGGAAATTCAGTCCTTAGGTGGTCTGGAGAAACTGCTAGAAGAGTTCAAGAAAAAACTCCAAGAACAAGAAGAAAGGCATGAGGGTGGAAATAAACAAATAGGAACCGGTGGCACATCTCCATTTGGAAATTCTGGTGATAATCCAGAGGGTATTAGAGTCGGTGGTGAGGGAGGAAAAGGAAAAGCAGCTAAAGTATGGGAAGCCAGAGATTTTAAGAATCTTGATGATGATGTTGAGCTCGGTACTAGAAATATGAAAGTTGCTCTCAGAAGACTCAGAAAGCTAATCAGAGACAGTGCTGATGAAGAGTTTGATTTAGATAATACCATCAGCTCAACTGCTAAAAAGGCTGGCTTATTAGATGTTAAATTTCGTCCTGAAAAAAGAAATGCTGTAAAAGTGCTTGTTTTATTTGATGTGGGTGGTTCGATGGATCCTCATATCAGAGTTTGTGAAGAATTATTCTCTGCTGCCAAAACAGAATTTAAAAATTTAGAATATTTCTATTTCCATAACTTTATATATGAGACTGTATGGAAAGATAACAGAAGAAGACAAAATGAAAGAGTTTACACAGAAGACATAATTCATAAGTATTCAGCAGACTATAAAATTATTTTCGTTGGAGATGCAACTATGGCTCCATATGAAATCACTAATCCTGGTGGAAGCATTGAGCACTGGAATGAAGAGGCAGGAGCTCTGTGGATGAAAAGAATGGTAGGTATATATGACAAATTAGTTTGGCTAAATCCTGTACCTAAGGAACATTGGGAATATAGTGCATCTGTTGAACTAACTAGAAGCCTTGTTGAAGATAATATGTTTCCTTTAACTATAAGGGGGCTTGAAGAGAGTATGGCTTATTTGAGTAAGTAACTCATGAAAGCCCTTTCCATCTCTAATTTAAAGAAGGAATATGCTGGAGGCTTACAAGCCTTGAAAGGTATTGATTTGGAAGTCAGTCAAGGTGATTTCTTTGCATTACTCGGACCAAATGGTGCAGGAAAATCAACAACAATAGGAGTTATAAGCTCACTAGTTACCAAAACCTCAGGCCAAGTAAAAATTCTAGATATAGATATTGATGAAAACCACTCCTTAGCAAAAAAGAAACTCGGTGTAGTAGGCCAAGAAGTTAATTTTAATCAATTCGAAAAAGTCGGCGATATAATCAGGAATCAAGCCGGTTATCATGGGTTAAGTTTTAAAGAAGCCAGAGAAAATGCCAAGTACTACATGCAGAAGCTCGATATATGGGATAAACGTAATGAGCAAGCCAGAAAACTCTCTGGAGGTATGAAAAGAAGGGTGATGGTTGCGAAAGCCTTAGTAAACAACCCTGAACTTTTAATATTAGATGAACCAACTGCTGGAGTGGATATTGAGCTTCGTCGATCTCTTTGGGATTTTCTAACTGAAATCAATAACGAAGGAACTACCATAATTTTAACCACACATTATCTTGAAGAAGCTGAGAGATTATGCAGGAACATAGCGATAATAGATTCAGGAGAAATTGTTGAAAATACAAGCATGCAAGAACTTTTAACGCGCTTGGAAGAAGAAACATTTGTCTTTGATCTTAAAAACCCACTACAAACATTACCTGATAATCTTGGATACCAAGCTGTTTTAGAAAACCCACAAAAACTTAAAGTAACTATTGGAAAAGGCCAGGGTCTTAATACTATTTTTGAAGTTTTATCTAATTCTGGAATTCAAATATCAAGTATGAGGAATGATACAGGTCGTTTGGAAGAATTATTCATGGGGTTAGTTGATTCAAACTTAAATGGAGGTGAAAGATGACTCCACTAGAGCAGTATAGAGCACTACTGACAATTTTATACAAAGAGATCCATAGGTTTATGAGGATTTGGACACAAACTCTTATTCCACCAGCAATCATGATTATGCTTTATTTCGTTATTTTCGGAACGCTCATTGGCAAAAGAATTGGACAAATGGGAGGCTTCGACTATATGCAATTTATGATCCCAGGCTTAATTATGATGTCGGTCATAAGCAATTCTTATTCCAATGTGGTTTCTTCTTTTTTTGGTCAAAAGTTTGCAAGAAGTATCGAGGAGTTATTAATTACTCCATTACCTCACTATTTAATTTTACTTGGATGGGTTCTTGGAGGAGTTGCTAGAGGACTTCTAGTTGGAGCAATAGTAACGATCGTATCTCTTTGGTTTTACGATTTATCAGTAAATAACTGGAGTTTGAGTATATTTGTAGTGATTTCCACATCTATTCTATTTTCATTAGGGGGTTTTTTGAATGCTCTTTTTGCAGAATCGTTTGATGACATATCAATTATTCCAACCTTTATAATGCAACCTCTGATCTATCTTGGCGGAGTTTTCTACTCCATTCAATTATTACCCTCCTTTTGGCAGACAGTTTCACTAGCTAATCCAATTCTTTATATGATTAATGCTTTTAGATATTCTATTTTAGGCGCCTCAGATTTGGAGGCTCTCGGATTTTCAATTAACTATGCAATTTTCATGATTATTGGATTTATAGTTCTTTTCGCTTCTATTTGTTTGTGGTTCCTTCACAAAGGACGTGGTATTAGGTCTTAGAGCATGGAAAATACAATCCTTGGTCAAGATTCAATTATTCCTTTGCAGTATGATCCTGCAATCCTGTCACCAATAAACAGATTGGATTCAAGAATAAAAAATGGCTTAAATGAATTTTCTGATTTTCACGGTAGAGATTTTTGGACTTCCTATGAAACTTCATGGTTGAATGATTTAGGGATTCCTCAAAATAAGATTCTCAATATCTCTTATGATTGCAACTCAAAATTTTTTGTGGAGTCAAAATCTTTTAAGTTATATTTATATTCTCTTAATAACAAAAAATTTAAATCTATAGATTCTCTAAAAGATCTAATTAAAGATGATTTAGAGAATGCATTGAAGACTGATGTTAATGTTGATTTGGACATGTTACCAAGATCAATTAAAGACAGCTCAACTTCAATAGATGAAGAATATCTAGACAAGATAGATTCTTATCCAAATTCTCAAGTAATCCAACCAGGTGAAAAGGAATACACTAGCGAACATCTGTCTTGTAGTCTTTTCAGAAGTTTATGTCCTGTTACCTCGCAGCCTGACTGGGCGACGATACATATTTCCTATAATGGAAACTCTATTCAACATGATGGACTTCTTCGTTATCTTCTTTCTTACCGAAATCATCAGGGATTCCATGAGGAATGTGTAGAAAGAATTTTTACAGACTTATTGAAAAGGTGTAGATTAAAAGAACTTTCAGTAAGAGCAAATTTCCTTAGAAGGGGTGGAATTGAAATCAATCCAATCAGAACTACACAAAATTATGATATCGAAATCACAAGAGATATTAGACAATAATAATTTTAGTAAATGATAGATTCAGAGAGTAAAAGATTAAAAGAATTGGAAGTAAGAGCAACCTTTCAGGAAGATACAATAGAAAAGCTCAGTAGAGAATTGAGTATTCAACAGAAAGAGATTATTTTATTAAAAGAAGAATTAAAGTCCTTAAAAGAATCTCACGAAAAGAATATCATTGAAGATAAAGGTGAAAGACCTCCTCATTACTGATAAACAACTTGTTATCCAGATATTTTTAAAAAAAATACTATAATGCCGCAAGAAAAAAAGGAGAGATGGCAGAGTGGTCGAATGCGCACGCTTGGAAAGCGTGTAAGGTGTCAAAGCCTTCGAGGGTTCGAATCCCTCTCTCTCCGCCATCATAAAATTATATGAATGCAAGTATAGATCTAGGATGGGAAGAATGGGTGAGCCTGCCTGCAATAAATCTTCCATACATAAAGGCTAAAGTTGATACTGGAGCACAGACCTCTGTTCTTCATGCTAAACATATTGAAGTATTTAGAGTTAAGAAGAAAAAGTTTGTTAGATTTGAAATATCTCCTTTACCAGAAAAACCAAATTTTACTATTTCTTGTTCGGCACCATTGATTGGGCGAAGAAAAGTCACAAGCTCTAATGGAGAATCTGAAAAAAGATACTTCATTAAAACTGATATTGAAATCTCGGGACAAACTTGGCCTGTTGAAATATCTTTAACAGATAGGCACAGCATGCAATATAGAATGTTATTAGGCAGAAGCTCAATAGGCGAAGATATGACAGTTTTTCCTAACGAAAGTTTCTTAAATGGGCAGCCTCAATCTAAAAATCCTTACTCAATTAGAAAGAAAAGGGTTTTGAAATCTCGTAGAGCATTAAGAATCGCTCTCTTAACAAGGGAACCAAATAATTATACTTCTAAGAGGATAGTAATTGCCGGTCAGCAAAGAGGTCATCAAGTAGAACCTATTAATTCCACCAGATGTTTCTTGGATGTAGATACTGGAAATCCTGAAATATTTTATGACTCAAATCCTCTTCCTAAATATGATGTGGTAATTCCAAGAATTGGAGCATCAATAACGTCTTATGGTCTTGCTGTAACAAGACAGTTTCAATTAACAGGCGCATTACCGCTTAACGATCCTCAAGCAATCGCTAACTCAAGAGACAAGCTTTTAGCGCATCAATTACTTGCTTCAGCCAATATTAATATGCCTGTCACAGGATTTGCTTCTTCTCCTAAGGATACTATGGGAGTAATTAACACTGTTGGAACAATGCCTCTTGTTATTAAATTACTAGAATCTTCTCAAGGAAAAGGTGTAATTTTGGCTGAAACTAAGAAAGCTGCTGAGACGGTCATAAATGCATTTAGAGGATTACAAGCTAACTTTTTAGTACAAGAGTTTATAGAAGAGTCAAAAGGAGAAGATTTAAGATGTTTGGTCATAGACGGTAAGGTTGTTGGATCTGTTTTAAGATCTAATAAAGAAAATGACTTTAGATCTAATCTTCACCAAGGAGGCGTGGCTCACGGTACATCTATATCACCAAAAGAAAGAGGAATAGCTGTTAGAGCCGCCAAGGCAATAGGGCTTTCCGTTGCTGGAGTTGATATACTAAGAAGCAATAGAGGTCCATTGGTCCTTGAGGTAAATAGTTCGCCAGGTATTCAAGGTATAGAAAAGACTTTAGAGATTGATATTGCAGGTCAAATCATCTCATTTTGCGAAAAAAAATTAGGAATATCACCAAGTTAAAGGAGAAAAATATGAACGATCTTAAAAATAAAACTTTATTTGTTTCAGGGGCGAGCAGGGGTATAGGCCTCGCAATTGCTAAGAGAGCTGCCAAGGATGGAGCAAATATTATTTTAGCGGCAAAAACAGCTGAGCCTCATCCTAAACTTCCAGGTACTATTTATACCGCTGCAGATGAAATTATTGAAGAGGGGGGTCAAGCATTACCTGTAATTTGCGATATACGATACGAAGAAAACGTAAGAGATGCAGTAAATAAAGGTTTAGATCATTTCGGTGGCATTGATATTTGCGTAAACAATGCATCAGCAATTCAACTGACTGGTACTCTTCAAACTGATATGAAAAGGTATGATTTAATGAATCAAATCAATGCTAGAGGAACTTTTTTGGTCAGTAAAGTCTGCCTTCCTCATCTGCTAAAGTCTGATAATCCTCATATTCTAAATTTGTCACCCCCTCTGGATATGGATCCAAAATGGTTCGGTCCGCATGTTGCGTATACGATGGCTAAATTTGGAATGAGTCTTTGCGTTCTTGGAATGGCAGAAGAATTTAAAGAAGATGGGGTTGCTGTAAATGCCCTGTGGCCCAGGACTGCTGTTGCGACTGCAGCTATAAAGAATGCGTTAGGAGGAGACAGTATTATGAATATATCAAGATCTCCAGAGATAATGGCTGATGCAGCTTATGTAATATTAACTAAAGATTCTAAGGAATTTACAGGGAATTTCTGTATTGATGATAATCTGCTTGCTGATCATGGAGTGACTGATTTCTCCCAGTATGCCGAAGTTCCTTTTTCAGAATTGGCACCAGACTTTTTTGTTCCTGATGATATTGAACCACCCGAAGCTGCAAAAAATAGTTAATGAAAAGATTCTTTCTTACAGTTTTTGTTTTCTATCTATCTAATTTCTTAGTTTCAGATGAAAAAAAAATTGAAGACTGTACTTTGATAGCAAACGATAGAGAAAGACTATCCTGTTTTGATAGCTTCTTTGAAACTGATAAGAAATTAATACTTGTCGATCAGGAAGACATAGTTCTCTTTCAAGAGAAGATCGAAGATGCTGATGGAGAAGATGATAAGGTAATAGTTAAAGCACCAAGATCTGTTATAAATGATAATCTCGTCCTAGTAGGAGTGAGACTGTCTGGAAGAGACTATTTATTTGAGTTGAATGATAAGTCTGTTTGGAAAAATATAGAAACTCTTAGAAAAAAGGATATTCCTAGACCGGGTGATAAAGTCATTCTTGAAACTGGTTTGTTTGGATCTATGTTTTTAAAAATAAAAGGTGAAAAAAATAAAATTCGAATAAAAAAAGTAAGAAATCCATGAATAAGATAAAAGAAAAGAGGGAGTTTGAAGCTTCTCCAGAAAGTATTTGGAATATTGTAAGTAATATCTCTAGAAGTGACTGGGTGCCAGGAGTCGAGAGTATTGAACTTGATGGCAATAAGAGGATCTTTAAAATGACAGGTATGGGCAGGCTGGTTGAAGAAATAATAGAATGTAATGATGAAAATATGGAGCTCACGTACTCTGCAATAGAGACTGTCATTCCCATTAAACATCACATAGCAAAAATTAAATTATCAAAAATGGAAGGTAATACACTTTTTGAATGGACTACTGAGATTGATCCTCCTGAATTTTCTGAAGCTATCAGACAAGGAATGCTTTCATCTCTTGATCAACTCGAAAAAGTACTAAAAAACGCTTAAAAAACCTTTTTCTTATCATTGATAACTGATAAGGTTCTTGTAGATACATAGATTACTGGGGAGGGTTTATGTTAGTACTAAGCAGGAAGGCTGAAGAGTCAATGTACATCGGGGATAATATCAAAATTACGGTTTTAGATATCAGAGGAGGGCAGGTAAGGATAGGTATTACTGCTCCTGATGATGTTAAAATTCATCGAGAGGAAGTATACAATCGTATCTCGAGTGAAAATTAGATAGCGAATGAAGTTATCTAAATAGGAGTTATAATCTATTCTAGGGGCTGTAGCTCATTTGGATAGAGTGTCTGGCTACGAACTAGAAGGTAGCAGGTTCGAATCCTGCCAGCCCCGCCACAAAAAACACTGAATAAGGATATAAAAATGAATGCAGTAGATAAATGGCATGATGTAATGAAAAGCGGCGGCTCAGGAGCAGAAGATAAACTAGATGAGCTTCTTCACGAAGATGTTATATTTTATTCACCAGTAGTATTTACACCCCAAAGAGGAAAAGAAATTACGAAATTATATTTGTCAGCTGCCTCTGGCGTATTTAGTTCTGAAAAAACAAATAAAGATCCAAATAAAAAGAACTCTAAGTTTAAGTATGTGAAGGAGATTATTAGCGGTAATTCTGCGTGTTTAGAATTTGAAACTGAAATGAATGGAATCTACGTTAATGGAATTGATCTTATTACTTGGGATCAAGACAACAAAATTATTGAATTTAAAGTAATAGTTAGACCTCTTCAGGCAGTCAATACGCTACATGCAATGATGGGTAAAATGCTAGATAAACTAAAGTCAGAGTAATTTTGAGAGTCTTTCTTTCATATGGTGTACATCTTTTTACTGTATCTGGTGTTTTCTTTAGCTTTTTAGCTCTTATTGCATCAATTGAAAGAAATTTACCTTTAGTTTTTTTCTATCTAGCAATAGCACTCTTTATAGATGGAGTAGATGGGTCTCTAGCTAGAAGGGTCGATGTAAAAAAATATACACCAAACATAAATGGTGAAAATTTAGATAATATCATCGACTATCTAAATTATGTTTTTCTACCTGCTTTTGTAATTTATTGGCTTGATTTAGTTCCTGAAGGAATGGCTTTAATATCAGTAGCAAGTATTCTCATGGTGTCTTGTTACACATTTGCGAATAATAATATAAAAACTTCTGATTTCTATTTCTCCGGCTTTCCTGCACTTTGGAATGTTGTAATCCTCTACTTTTATATATTAGACACTGATCCTTTTACCAATCTTTTGGTTATCTTTGCCTTGTCCTTTCTTACTTTTATTCCTTTTAAGTACAGTCATCCATTTAGGGTAAAAGAGTTTAGAAAATCAACTTTATCTGTTTTGATGATATGGATGATAACAACGGTGCTCTTGTTGTATTTTGATCATTTAGAAGAAACGCTTTTAAAAATATCTTTTTTAATTTGGTCATTAACAAATGTATATTTTATCTTTTTAACAATTTTAAGAAGCTTAAAGAGCTAGTTGTTTTTTAAAAAGAAAAAATTTAATTTTTTATTTTTCTCGAAACCATTTTGTAATAATGGTTTTATTACCTTTGAGAACAGGATGTGCTTGATGCGTGGTATTGCCGTTAAGCGTCTTATCCTCATTAAGATTATTCCATATAAGTGCCTTTCCGACTTCGGGTGAAAACATTCTATTTAATTTAGGGAATTCTGTCTCACCACCTTCAAGAACACTATTTAAATAGATCATAAAGGTATATGTTCTTTGACCTCTGCCTTTATCATGCAATAGAAGTTGATCTGCATCGAAGTAATCGGTATGTTCTTTGAATTCTTGACCCTCAAGGTAATGTTGACCTTGAAGTATTTCACCATGAGAAATATCTATGCCAATAAAATTGCATATTTTTTTATCAATATCATTAATAAAGGAAGAATCTCTGTAGCCTAAATCACAGGTACTACTTGTTCTAAAGGTAGGATCATATTCACCAGAACTTGCAATTGTTGAAGGTCTAAGTTTACTTGTAATTTCAAAAATTAATCTCTGGCAATCCTCTTTTGAAAGAAAGTTTTCAACCTCATAAATCTCTGCAGGTACATGTTGGATATTATCTACTGGTATTATTTTGTTTGGGTAATATTTTTGTTGAATTACAGGAGCTTCCTTTACCTGAACTAAATCATCAATGCCAAGCTCTAAACCTAGAGCCATTTTACATTGAGAAATGTCAAAACCTTCGCTTAGTAGAGTCTCTAATAGCTCATTTTCATTATTATCTTTTTTGATATTTTCAAATATCCAGTCTAATTTCTCTTGCGTTAAGTCTTTCTGCATTAACTATAGATTAGGCTTTATAAGATATTTTTCTCCGGTAGCTTGTTTTGTATAAGAAATAATACTTTCTCTACTCAGTGCTCCTTCTAGGGAAATAATATTAGAGTATTTACTTTCAAAAGTAGTGTGAATTTCATCAGCTACTTTTTTGCGTAATTCTCCAAACTTTTCGGGCCCAATTCTGCCTATAAAAGGTGTGAGTAACCAACCGCCTAATCCCCAAGAAAACCCAAAAGAACGCGTAAGTGTAGTCGGATTTCTATCAAGTCCACCATATATATACACCTGTTTAAATTTATCTGATCCATATCTGCTATATTCAGTTGCAGTTTTATTTGCAGCAACTTCCATCGCAGTTAATATTTGACTAGATAGTTTTCCACCTCCGGTCGCGTCAAAACCTAAAGTAGATCCTGACTGAACAAGAGCTTCCACAAGATCATCCATAAAGCTGTCCAAACTTGAATTGCAGATATAATTTGCTCCAAGGGATTTAAGCATATCCACATGTTCTTCTTTTCTAACTACATTCACCAAAGGAATATCTTCCGATAAGCAAATTTTGATTAACATTTGTCCTAAATTAGATGCTGCTGCTGTATGAACAAGGCCGGTATGATTTTCCATTCTCATAGTCTCTACCATCCCCAGAGCAGTTAATGGATTAACAAAACAAGATGCAGCTTGTTCTGGAGTAGTCCCGTCATTCATCTCCAAGCAACTTGCTGCTGGAACACATCTATATTCAGAATACATTGCGCCTCCAGCTAGACCTACAGTTTTTCCTATCAAATGTTCTGCCCCTTTACCTGCAGATTCAACTATTCCAGCGCCTTCATTACCAACAGGCAAGTTTTGATTAAATCTTGCTGCAACAGATCTAATTAATCCATCTGGAACTTTCATTTCTATCACTGAACCTTTTTCTACTTCTTTTAGTGAAGATATATCTGCTGGTCCAACCAAGAGACCAAGATCCGATGGATTTATTGGTGTTGCTAGAACTTTAATCAGTACCTCACCATCACCAGGCTCAGGAACATTTACTTCATCTAAAGATATAGTAAGCAAACCTTCCTTGGAGATTTTAGACTTGATTTGTTTGGATACTGTCATGATTTATTTAATTAAGGCTAGTAACTTGATAGCTTTCAACCAATTTTCCATATTTCTCTTCATCAAACCATTCCATTTGTTTCTCTTGCCATTCGGTATCACTCTCTAAAGATGAAAGAGACTTTGCTTGAGCTTCTTCTGAAGTTGATAACATAACAAATTGATAGTAATTTTTACTACCCAATCCATGCTGCCATAGATCAATAAGAAAGCCATGTTTTTCAAATATAGTTTTTGCCTCTTCTAGAGCCTCCAATGTTTCAGCTGCTTTACCTTTCTTTGGATCCCATATCCATACCTGAACTATGTAATCTCCTGGATCTATATCATCTAAGGAAGTCATTTGGTAACTTCTTACTGGTTCGAGGATTTCTTGGCTATTAAATTTTTCGAGATAAGGTGTCCAAGCTTCCGCAGTATATGCTTTAGCCCTATCTTCATATGTGTTGAAGAAGTCAACCCATAAGAACATTTTTTCTGCTCCTCTACCGATATTTTGTTGATGAACAATTACCAGTTGGTCATTTGCAAGACCAATATCTCTTCCTTCTCTCATCAATTCTGCAGCTTCAGCTAATTTACCTGGTTTGGCTTTATAGAAATAAGCATCAGCATAACCAGCAGAATATGTTGTTGAAATAAAACCAATGCATAAAACTGCAAGATAATATTTTAGTGATTTCATAAAAACTCCAATTTATTTACGATTATAAGATAACAGACAAAAGTGCCTTAATGTAGTTTTTTAAAAGTCTTCTTTACACATAGGAACAAAAGAGTAAGGTAACTCGAGGAGAAAATTTATGAAAAAAATATTAACAATTCTAGTTTTATCATTACCTCTCACAATCTTTTCATCTACATTAGTTATTCTTGAATGTGAATTAATTGAGAATGGAACAATGGAAGACGTGAAAAGAATTAATTCAGCATGGGTTAAGAGCGTAAATGAACTGAATGATAAACAGGTAAGTAGTCAAGTTTTGGAGGCAGTGTTGTCAGAAAATATGGAAGGTTTCATGTATATAGATACTTACGAAGATTCCGTACATTGGGGACAAATTAGATATGAAATTAAAAATGGCTCTATCCAAGATATTGACGAACAATTTGATGCAGTTTCTAAGTGTACCGCAGGTAAAATGTACGATGCTGAACAAAGTTAATCATGCAAGACATTACAGAGATTAGCAGGTTCATATGTAGAATACATTTATAGATTTTATGTATAATGCAAGCCCTTTTGCGGGTATCGTATAATGGCTTATTACCTCAGCCTTCCAAGCTGATGATGTCGGTTCGATTCCGACTACCCGCTCCAACTAAAGGTTTTATTAGATGAATGTAACAATAGATATAAGTATGTATCCAAATAGGGAGGAATTTGTTGAACCAATAAAAGGATTTATTGAAATTATTAATACTTTCCCAGAAATAAAGATAAAGACTTTTCCAACCAGTACTGTCATCCAAGGAGAATATGCCTACACAATGAAAGCTGCACAGGATGCGATATCTGAGGCTCATGTCAAATATGACAAAGCCGTTTACGTAATGAAAATAATACCCGGGTACGAAGCCTTATAGAATTTCTTTGCTTTACGTTCTAGTTAGTAATTTGTTTAGGCTGAGTATTCCAAATATAAACTAATGAGTAGAACCAAAATCCATTGAGTAAAGGTTCTACAATGGCATCCACAACAGCTTTATCTAGAGCGAAACCAAGTAATAAGAAGCTCCAAGATGTGGCGATAGTAAAATGTCCAATCGTATAAATAACAGCTAATGTGCTTGTCTTAAGTCTTTTATGAGCATATTTGTGGAGAAGATAGAACCAAAATCCATTGATGATCGGTTCTAAGATAGCATCAGCAGACGCAACTAGAAAGCTCGCATTAAATATTAAAGTAGCGCAAACCCAAGCAATGAAGACATGTCCGACAGTGTACAAAATTGAAAGACCGAAGCTACTTAGAGAATGGATTAGTGAGTTAATCCTGCTGACTTCTATTAAGAACCTATTCAAAATTTATCCCTTATTTGTTTATTGTTTACTATTAATCTAATTAATATAACTCTAACAAGAATTAAAAAAATATCACTACCTACTTTAACTTTTTTACATGATTTGATTCCAAAGTTCCAATTCCTCAATTCTTAGGTAACTATTAATCTTCTTTACTTCTTCTAGAGTTGCAGATTCTTTGGGACCATAATTATGTCCAGGGTAGATGATTGTTTCATCAGGAAGTTTAGAAAGTTTACGGAGACTATGAAACATATCTTCAGAGTTTGCACCAGGTAAATCAACCCTCCCACATCCTTGAACAAATAGGGTATCTCCTGAGATAAGACTATTATTTACTTTTAAGCACTGAGAACCAGGAGTATGTCCTGGAGTATGAATAAACTCTATATCATTATCTCCAATCTTAAAATGATCTCCTGAATCTACTATATTCATATCTATGTTAGATATACCAGTAACTTTTTTGAGACCATCAACCTCGTGTTTATTGACAAAAGTTTTTACAGGTTCTTTTTCTAATACTTCAGCAAGACCCTCAATTGAGTGTCCTCCCATACTTCCACCTACATGATCAGGGTGACAATGCGTTACTAAAACACACGAAAGTTTTAGATCTCTTGCTTGAATATGGTTGAGTAAACCTTCAACATCCCATGCAGGATCAATTAAAGCCACTTCTCGAGTTTTTTTGGAACCTAACAAATAAATAAAGTTTTCCATTGGACCTATAAGTATTTGCTCAATATATAAATCATCATTAATCATATTAACTTTCCTATTTAAAAGTTTCTTCAAGGACTATTTTATCCTCTTTGTACTTTATTCCTGCTAGATAATAACAAGGAATGGATACAATACTGATGATTGAAAAAATTACCAGCATTAAAGTATAGGGCTCAGAGTAGCCAGAAGATCTGAGAATATCTGCACATAATCCACCACCTAGCGAGCCAATGGTTAATCCAATTAGATTTAGTGTAAGGATATAAAATGATACGACTGTTGCTTTAATATTATCAGGAACTAGTTCTTGTACGGTAGAAAAAGTAGGCCCGAAGAAACATCCTAATTGAAAATATCCTATGATGATTCCAATCCAAAATACTGAGGTTCCTGGTTCCACAAATCTGTAGAATATTCCAATTGGTAAAGTTACTAGTGCTAGCCAGAATAAAAACATAGGTCGTCCTTGGTTGGTATTTTCTTGCCACCAATCACTCAATATTCCACCTATTAAATTTCCTGATAGACCTGCAAATACACCTATCCAGCCAACTAGCTGAGCTATCTCAGATCTTTCATATCCTCTTTCCTGAACTAACCAAAGTTGTTCAAAACCGGAAGCTCCAAGCACTATGTGGTAAAAAACACCTGCTACTATAGTGAACCTTAAAGCAGATGAAGTTTTAAGAGCTTTTATTAGTGTCTTTACTATATTTGCAGTACTTTCCTTAGACAAAGTGGGGCCCTTATTATCCGGTGTATTACTTTGTCTTTTTCTATCTTTAAAGAGAAGTGCACAGAGACCTAATATGAGCCCAATGCCGCCTAACAGATAAAAACAATTTCTCCAACCTAAGGATTCACCTAGATAACCGGCAATTAAAAGACTTACCCCTACACCAATTGGGACACCCATATAATAAAATCCTGCAGCGAAACCCATTTTTTTTGATGGAAATGAGTCTGATAAAAGAGACATTGATGTTGGAGTTAGAATTGATTCACCCACACCAATGAACATTCTTGGGAGTGCCATTGATATAAAACCTTTAGCTGCACCTGTGAGGGCAGTAAAAATACTCCATAAAACTACACCAAATGCTATGAGTTTTGGTCTATTCACCATATCTGCAAGAACACCCATAAACAGACCTGCAATAGAATAAAAAACAATAAAAGGAACAGTTGTTAAGAATCCGTATTGAGTATCTGTGAGGCCTAAGTCAGGGACAATAAAATTAGCAAAGCTGGCAATAAGTTGACGATCTACAAAATTAAGAAGATTGAGAAGTGTTAGGAAGAATAAAAGCCTATATGCGTTCATAGGAACCTCTTTTGCTAAAGATCATAACACAGAGACTACATTTAATAATATTTGAAAAGATCTAAATCTAAGTGTTATAGTTAAGTAACACACTCGGGGCACTTAAATGAAAATAAAAAGAGATTGGTCAAATTCAGATATGAGGTCAGTAATGCGAGGAGAGGCTATGCATTATTTTTCAGGTGGCCAACATTATTATGTTTCAAAAGATTGGTATGTCTGGTTTCTGGGCAACTCAACAAGATATTCTATTTTTCATACCTTTCTTTGGAAGTACGGAAATGGCGAAATGGTAAGTTATACAGATTTAACAAGAACAGAAAAGATTGGATCTCAAAGATTAAAAATAGACTCTATCAAAGCTACAATTAGAGAGGGCTTGAATCTGGGTTATATACAAGCATTTAAATCTGAAAAGGACAGAAGGGTAACTATGTATTCTTTCGACGATTCCATCTTACAAGAAGTAACAGATTATTGTTTTATGATGAGACGAAATCGTATGTGGGAGTCAGCATCATTTATCAGCCAAGGATCTACAGCAACTATCAATAAAGAACTTGCTAATGCAGGAATGAAGAAAGAGTGGTTTGATTCAATAAACAGCTTCATTTCTCTTTTAGCTGGAACAGCGAAAGCTGTTTTCGGTCAGGAACAGCTTCCGAATGTAATTGCTATGGATAAAAATAAAAATAAAAGCTAAGAAATTAACTGTAACTTTTAGTCTTTATTAATCTTGTAGATGTGCAAATTTTCTATAAATTAGCTTTGTTACATGGATGTAACTTGAGTGGGCTCATTTTCTAGATTTCACCCATCCCTTCCCAGGATATAGTCTTTATTTTGGGTCCACTTTTTTTAAATTAAGAATTCTCATTGAACATAGCTGTTCTGCCGCCATCAACTACGATATCTTGGCAACTAACAAAACTTCCTGCATCACTAGCCAGATATAGTGCAGCTTCCGCTATGTCTGATGCTAGACCTGATCTTTTCAATGGTACAGCTTGAGCAAGGTTACCTTCCAGTTTTTTTAATTTTCTTTCATTCTCTTCAGCACTGAGCGTGTTAGACACTCCTGAGCCACCCCAGAATATTGGAGTCGCAATAGCTCCAGGTGATATCGCATTTACTCTTATATTGTCTTTCCCAAGTTCAACTCCAGACATTTTTGTGAAATGAGTAACACCTGCCTTTAAAGCAGAATAAAGTGGATCCCCCTGTCTATATCTAATTCCTGCTATACTCGAATTATTGATAATGCAACCTCCACCGTTTTCTCTCATGGGACCAATGGCATATTTGGTACCAAGAATGACACTAGCCAGAAGTAAATGAACCCCATAATCAATATCCTTTTGAGTGACGTTCTCAAGGCCAGCCCCAACAGGTCCACCGGCATTATTAAAAAGAATGTCTAACTTACCTAAACTATCAGTTGTAAAAGAAATTGCTTTTTTTATATCTTCTTCTTTTGTTATATCTGATGAGCAATAAGAGGCATTTTTACCTAATTCTTCTGCTAATTGAGATCCTTTTTCCTCAGACCTTCCCGAAATAATAACTTTTGCACCTTCTTTAATAAACAATCTAGCTGTTTCTGCTCCAATACCACTAGTTCCACCTGTAATAAGTGCTACTTTATTTTCTAGTCGAGCCATATTAATTTTCTCCTTTTAAACATCTATATGTTTCGTTTATGAGTTCTAGCGATCTTCCATCGGCTGCAAAATTATTTTTCATATTATTCATGACATAAGAAATACCAATTTTATTGATAGGATCTCCAAATCCACACGAACCTCCCCATCCAGAATGGCCAAAAGAGCTTTCCTCTGGACCATATATTACTTTATGCATATTCATAATAAATCCTGAACCCCATCTTGTAACAACATCTAAAACTAAATCCCTATTGGTAATTCTTTCCTTTGTCATGGTATCGATTGTTGAATCTTTAAGAATTTTTTTTGATTCTTCATCAGTAACAACTAGGCTATAAAGCTTAGCAATACCCGAAGCGCAACCTTGACCATTGGCCGATGGTATTTCTGCTGATCTCCATGCTCTTGTATTTTGATGTTTAAGCAAATTAGGACCTCTTCCAGTTGCAATTTGAGCTTCATTCGGATGATTATTTGATTCATTACTTTCCTTTGCGAATGGAACCATTTCGGCGACTCTATATTCCTCTACTTCAGGAAGACCGATATAAAAATCAATATTGTTCGGATCACCTATCTCACTTCTAAAATAATTGCCTAAAGATTTTCCAGAGACTCTTAACATTAACTCAGACGTTAGCCATCCGTAAGTCATGGAATGATATCCTGAAGCTGTTCCTGGCTCCCAAAGTGGTTTCATTAGAGCAAGTTCATTAGCCATTATTTTTTGATCGTAATAGTCTTCAGCTTTTGTTGCCATGGAACCACAAATACCACCTTGATGAGACAAAAGCATACCTACAGTAATTTCTTCCTTTCCGTTGCAGCCAAACTCAGGCCAGTATTCACAAACTTTCTCATCGTAATCTATCAAGTCATTTTCGTAGGCATGAGCTAGAGTTATAGCAGCTACACCTTTAGTGGTTGACCATACGTTAGCTAAGGTATTTCGTTCCCACTCCTTTATTTTCTCTTTGCTTGAGAAACCTCCCCATATATCAATTATTGGCTCCCCATCTTTATAAACTGCAAAAGAAGATCCTATCTCTCTATCTGTACTGTGTAACTCATCAAACAATTCTTTTACTTTTAAAAATTTACCTTCACATGTTCCCTTTACGTTCATTTTTTTCCTTTTTTACTATTTAAAAACAATAATTTACAGAATTTTCTTAAATTTTAAAATTTTATCTAAATCCTTTATATCATTCTGTATATTTGAAATTACAATAAAACCATATCTACTAAACTCTATTTGATCATTTTTGATATTTATATTCGATGAAATATTACTATCAACACTTAGGTCACCTTTCTCAATTAGGTAAGCATTCTCACTCAAATTAAATATACAAAGTGTTTTTGTATCTTGATTCTCTCTATTGAATATAAGTAAGTCCTCGTGTTCATTCCAGAAATTATGCTTTCCTGCTAACAAAGCTGGGTCGGATTTTCTGAAAAAAATAAATTGTTTATAAAAGTTTAAGATTGAATTAGATTCATTTTCTTGAAGACTTACCGATCTTTTTTTCTGTTTTTCTTTTACTGGTAACCATGGAGACTCATTACTAAAACCTGCATTGATCTTTTGGTGATCCCAAGTCATTGGTGTTCTGCACCCATCCCTCCCTTTATTTTTTGGCCAAAATCTGATTCCTGGAGGATCAGTTAATTCATCAAATTCTAATTCTGTCTCTACTTGACCGAGTTCCTCACCCTGATACAAACATGGAGTTCCTGGCAGTGAAAGGAGCAGGGCACAACTTAACTTTGCAAAACTATCACTTTCATTTCTATCCCATCTAGAAAGATGTCTTATGACGTCATGATTTGAAAAACTCCAACAAGGCCAACTGTCAGAACCCTCATTATAAAATTCTTTGATGGTGTCTCTAAAGAATGGAGCTGAAAACTCTTTACCAAGAAGTTTAAAACTGTAAGCCATATGAATCCTTGACTTTTTGGTATATTGCTTCATTAATTTGATCGCTCTGTGTGAATCGCCAATCTCACCAATAGATGTTTTCTCAGGATAACAATTTAATAAATTTCTAAATTTATTTAAAAATACTAAGTTCTCATCTTGATTGATAGCAAACATTTGATTTTGCATATAGTAAGGATTAACTGGAGGACTCTTGAAAGATAGAGGACTTTTCGGATTATTCCTCAATTTCTGATCATGAAAGTAATAATTAACTGTATCAAGCCTAAAGCCATCTACACCTTTTTTTAGCCAAAATTCAACTTCTCCTAATAAGAAATCTTGAACCTCTTCATTGTGAAAATTAAAGTCAGGTTGGCTAGGCAGGAAGTTATGAAGATAGTATTGTCCTCTAAGAGGTTCCCATTCCCATGCAGAGCCACCAAAGACAGATAACCAATTATTAGGCGGAGATCCATCCTCATTAGCATCAGCCCATACATACCAGTCTGATTTTCTTGAAGATTTACTGCTTTTACTATCTATAAAAGCTTCATGCTTGTCTGAGCTATGTGAAAGAACTTGATCAATGATGACTCTTATATTTTTTTTATGTGCCTCTTCAAGTAATTCATCAAAGTCATCCAAATTACCAAACAAAGGGTCTACTTGAACATAGTTACTAACGTCATATCCCATATCCTTCATAGGCGACAAAAAAAAAGGCGATAGCCAGATAGCATCGATACCTAGACTCGAAATATAATTAATTTTTTTTGTTATGCCTTTGAGGTCACCGACCCCATTATTAGAAGTGTCTAAATATGACCTGGGATAAATTTGATAGATAGTTGCGTTTTTCCACCATTCATTCATTTTTTGATTTCAACCAGTTTATAATATTCTCTTCAAATGGTTCGATAACTTTATATGTTTTCATATCTTGCTCAAGATTTTGAATTGCTTGAATTAGATCAGAAATAGCTTTTTTATTATTTATTATGTCAGTTATAGGGTTAACGTGAACTCTTACCGCGAATAAAACTGCTCTTGAATAATCTAACCTTCTAATAGTTTGCCTTTCAACTCTTATAAAAAGTTTGTCTGGTTGAGTGTTTTTGATTTCTACTAAACTCTTATTACCTACCGGTTGAAAAAGCTCAGGACTATCAAATATTGACCAATTGTACCTTTCAAAGATTTTCTGATCTGGCAAGTTAGTAAATATAGTATTTACTCTTGAATCTATTTTATCTTTGTAACCAGGAACAGATCGGTGAAGTTCTGAAAGAGATTGTTGAAATTTTTCTCTTAGTGACCATCTAGTCGGCGCGCAAAGTGAAGCTGAATCAAGATAAAAGATATTTTCTTTTGGTTTCATGATGATCAGATCTTCTTGAATAAGAAGTGATGCCAATTCTAAAGGGTCTTGAAAATCATCATAATAATAAAGACGATTATTCCTTTTGGATTCGATGGAGTCCGTCTTTAGTTCATATGAATCATTATGATGATTCTTAAGATGCTCTAACACTAGATCTAAAGCTTCTTTTTGAGTATCTTGCGAATTTTGAGAAGTTACTAAAACTTCGTCTTTTTTTTCTGAGTATAATTTTTGTTTTAGAGCAATTTCATCCGAAAAAAGATGATCTATTTCTAACCAAGAACTATCTTCGATCGGCCTTAAACCAATATCAACCCCACCTTTTCCATCCTTGAAGGGCAGGTGGACTGGATTATTCAAGATTAATTCAATCCTCTTTTTTTCAGAAGTGGTTCTATTTCGGGCTCCTTACCTCTGAATCTAACATACTGAGTCATTAGATCATCTGTGTTACCCGCTGAATAGACATATTTTTTAAGTTTATCAGCAGTTTCTTTATCAAATAGTCCTTTGTCTTTAAAAGCTTCAAAAGCATCAGCTTCGAGCACCTCTGTCCATAAGTAACTGTAATATCCTGATGAATATCCGCCTGCGAATATATGACCAAAATAAGTACTTCTATATCTCGCTTCAATTTCATCAATTAAACCCAGATCCTCTAAAACCTGATCTTCAAATTTATCTATATCTGTGATTTTATTTTTATCTGTGTGGTAAGCCATGTCCAAATGAGCTGCAGCTACATATTCTGTTGTTGCAAAACCTTCATTGAATGTTCCGGCATCGGATATCTTGTCTAACAATTCATCAGAAATGACCTCGCCTGTTTGATAATGTTTTGCAAAAGTTTTGATTACTTCTGGTTCTCTTGCCCAGTTTTCCATCATTTGTGATGGAAATTCGACATAGTCTCTGGTTACGGAAGTTCCGGATAGACTTGGATATTGAGCATTTGATAGAAGACCATGTAGCCCATGACCAAATTCATGAAACAAGGTCTCGACTTGTTCAAAGGATAGAAGGGAGACGCCATCAGCATTTTCTGGAGGAAAATTGCATACATTAATAACAATAGGTATTACATCTCCGTCAAACTTACTTTGACTTCTAAAAGTACTCATCCATGCACCACCTCCTTTGTTCGGCCTTAATGTAAAGTCTGTATAAAAAATACCTATCACTTCATTATCAGAGTCCTCCACAACAAAAGAACGAATATTTTCACGGTATTTTGGCAAGTCATTTCTTTCACTAAAAGTTATACCAAACAATTTATGCGCAACATCAAAAGCCCCCTCTAAGACCTTTTCTTCACTAAAGTATGGCTTGACCTCCTCTTCTTTAAAATCAAATTGCTCTTGTCTTAATTTTTCTGAGTAGTGCCACCAATCCCATGCTGCCAACTGAAAGTTAGCACCTTCTTCGGAAATTAACTCCTGCATTGCCTGAACTTCCCCCTTAGCTTTTTCGATACCAGGTTCCCAAACTGTTTGAAGAAGTTTGTTAACATTTTCGGGAGTCATTGCCATGCTATTGTCTAAGACATAGTCAGAATGACTGTCAAAACCAAGCATTGAAGCTTTCTCTTGCCTAAGCGCAATCATTTCAGCAATAATTTTTTTGTTATCAAATTCGTTGTCATTATCTCCGCGTTGTATATAGGAATTGTAAAGCTCTTCTCTAAGGTCTCTTTGGGTAGAGTATGTAAGGAAAGGGTACATGCTGACTCGAGTTGGTTTGAATACCCATTTACCTATTTCTCCTTCAGATTCAGCTAAAAGAGCAGCCTGTCTTATTTCTTCTTCAGGTAGACCATCTAGATCATCTTCATTATCAATAACCATGCTATAAGAATTTGTTTCTTTAAGAACATTTTGATCGAATTGAACAGATAAAGAAGATAAAGAACTATTAATTTCAGTTAACCTATCCATTGAATTTTGATCAAGATTTGCCCCCGATCTAATGAATCTTTTATAAGTCTCTGCAACTAATCTATCTTGCTCTACTGACAAACTAAGCGATTGCTTGTTTTCGTAAATTTCCTTAATCCTCATGAAAAGTTTTTTATTTAGTAGAATTGAATCGTTATGTGAAGATAGTTTTGGACTTACTGTCATCTGAAGAGAATCCATATCGTCATCCGTATTAGATCCCTGAAGGTTAAAAAAGACACTACTCACTTTGTCTAATGTTTTACCTGAGCGCTCTAAAGCTTCTATGGTATTTTCAAAGGTAGGTGCCTCAGTATTATTTGCAATTACATCTACTTCCTCTAGGTGCTCTTTCATACCTTGAATAAAGGCGGGTTCGTAGTGAGAAAATTTAATAGCCTCAAAAGGAGGAATTTGAAAAGGGGTCTCGTATTCGTTTAGAAAGGGGTTCATAGAATTATCCTCATATGTACAACTAAAAATTAAAAGCAAAAGAAAAGGAACGTGCTTCTTTAACATGAGGTAATATTACTTAAATATCTTCTATTGTGAATAAATATTTTAGGGTATGAGAATTATGAAAAATCCTGCATTGATCTTTTCTTTATTGAAACGTTTTGTAGGAATAATATTTTTAATTCTTAATTATCTTTGCTACGGGTTAATGGTAAAACTTGCATCAGACTCTAGCTTGTCAGCATTTGAAAGAATAATCTATCCATCTCTAGTATATTTAATTAGCTGGATATTTGTCATTCTTGGTATTTATTTGGCTGGACCTGAGCTTGTTGCGAAGATCAAAGAGTTTTTTATATACATTAAAAATAAATTCTTGAGGAAAAAAAATGATAGATAGACTCGACCACTTAATTGTCTCTGTTAAAGACATTTCTGCTGCTGAAGAAAATTTTACTAAGTTTTTTGGCATAGAACCTGTTTGGAGGGGCGAACACTCTGAACTAGGAACTATAAATGCTATCTATAATTTTAGTAACACTTACTTCGAGATCTTAGCGGCAAAAGGAGAGGGAATTGGCGCAGAACTCGTAAAACAATCCATACAAGAAAAGGGTGAAGGATTAACCGGTCTAGTGTTGGGCAGCGATAATATACAAGATTGCGAAAATCAAATCTCAAAAAAACATTTTAAATCTCAACCTATCTCGATTGGAGAAGGAATGGATTCTGATAGAGGTGATATAAGAAGATGGAAAAGTTTGTTTCTTCCAAATGAGCTCACACGAGGTATGTTTGCCTTTTTAATAGAACACACCGAAGGACATTTACCCTTACCTAATAAATTTCCTGATTCTTCTGTAAATAAGCTTGATCATGTTGTTATCAACACAAATGACCCTGATGGATTTATCGAGGTCTATCAAGATATATATGGAATAAGACTTGCATTAGATCAAACCGTAGAAAAATGGGGCGGTAGAATGCTCTTTTTTAGACTCAATAAAACTACTATAGAAGTCATAGCAAAAAAGGATGAAAATAGAGTAGAAGATAAATTATGGGGTCTTGCATGGGATGTGGAAGATATCAAAAAAACTCATTCAAGACTTTGTAATGAAGGATTTGAAATAACCCCCGTAAAAGAGGGTAGAAAGCCCAATACACTTGTTGCTACTGTAAAGTCAGATGTCTACAACATTCCAACCTTACTTATCCAACATCTTCCCTCTTAAATTTATCGTATATCCAATATGGTGAGTAAATTATAAAAAATAGAACTGCTCCAATAAAAATCAACAAAGGTATATGCAAAGGTGGTTCTGGAAAAAAGTCTAGAATACTCCCACCAATTGGTTTTGTGCCTAGATACCAATAATTTGCTGGAGGTCCTAAAAGCACATTTACTACATATATGATCGGTAGAATCGATAAAGACACATAAATCCCATTTTTAACAGAGCTAAGAGTGGGTCGATTTTTTAAAGCTATGCAGGCATAGGCTATTGCAATTATTAAAAGCCCATGGCCTATGAAAAATAAGATAAATTGTGGGTCAGGAAAAGTTTTAGGAATATCAGGGGTAATTAATGCGTTAATTCCTCCTCCGATCCCCCAAAAAAAAGATACCTCAAAAAATATTCTTTTTTCCGTGAGTAAAAATATCCCAATAAACAATGTAGATAAATTACACATATGAATAGGTATCAGTTCGATCCAGGGAAAATCCAACCCGTAGTGCCAAATAAATGGTTTAACTAACTCCAACGTAATAGCAGAGATCCCCAAGACTTTAGCAATTAATACTTTACTACCTAGATAGCTATTTTTTATAAAAAAAGGAAGCAAGAACGCTACAGCTAATATCAATAGTAATGTAACTAAGTGAGACTCCCCAAAGATCTCAAAAGGTTGCGCATTCATTTATTCAGTATAAAAATAAATTTACTTGTATGGTAGTTAAGAATTTCAACAATATAATGACAAGATGGAAAAAAATTTAATTAGTTTTTTGCCAACAATAGAGAAAAACGAAAAGATAATTCTGTTAAGAGCTTTCTTATTTTTCTTTTTCGTTTTAGCTTCTTGGTATGCATTGAGACCTGTAAGAAACGAACTAGCTGTTCAAGGAGGAATTTATAATCTTCCTTGGTTATTGATGGGAGTTATGCTGGCTATGCTCATTATCAATCCTATCTATTCCTGGTTGGTTTCTCGTATAAATCAAAATCGCTTAATTCTCTATATCTACTCTTTCTTCATTCTGAATTTAATCCTATTTTTAACAATGTGGACATTTACAGCAGAAGACGGTCGTATCTGGACAGGCAGAGCTTTCTATATCTGGGCAAATGTATACTCATTTTTTGTTGTATCCATTTTTTGGGTAACTATGATTAATTTCTTTTCGCATACAGACTCAAAAAAATTCTTTGGTATTATCAGCGCAGGAGGTTCATTAGGTGCTTTTTTTGGATCTACTGTTGCAAGATATTTTTCAACTGAAATTTGTGGCAATACCTCTATTTCTGATTTAGGGCCTATGAGCTTGATAATTTTTTCCATTTTTTCACTTCTTTTCGCTATATTTTTTTCCAGAACATTCAAGCCTAGAGCATTAGATGTGGACAATTCTCCAAAAGAATTAGGTGGTTCTAGCTTTGAAGCAATTCAAAATATTATTAAAGATCCCGCAATAAGGAATATAGGCCTTTATGTCATATTATTCACTATGTTAATGACAACCTCTTGGATGATTTCTTTAGGAATTGTTGAGGAATGGTCAAAAGATCCATGCGAAAGGACTGGTTTTTTTGCAAGAATAGAGCAAATTGTTACTCCTTTAACTCTTTTAATGCAGCTTTTCCTCGCTTCCTATATCTTACGAAGAGTAGGTTCCTTAGCTGTGCTATCCATTTACGGTGTCTTGTTTGCCATTGCTTTCATGGCTTATGCTTTTTATCCAACCATTACAACTGTGATGATGGTTGTGATAAGTCTGAGAATATTTGAATATGGACTAAATAAGCCTACTAGAGAATCAATCTACACAAAGCTAAGACAACAAGATAGATATAAATCAACGGTTTTCATAGATACCTTTCTTGCAAGATCTGGCGATGTTATTGGAGGATGGTTTGTAAGAGGTTTAGTTGGAACTGGAATAGCGGTGTTATCCGTCACATGGGCCGCATTACCTTTTGCGTTATTTATCTCATACATGGGTTTCCAAGTAAATAAGGCAGTTAATGATGAGTGATGAATTTATTTACGTTGCAGACATAACAGATATAGAAATTAATCAATCTCAATCTGTAGAATTAGACGGAAAACCTATATTAATTTGTCATACAACCAAGGGAATATTTGCTGTAGAGGATAAATGCAGCCATGCAGATATTCCTCTTTGTGGAGGACAAATTATAGATAATTTCATAACTTGTCCTGTTCATGGGGCTGTATTTGATCTAACTGATGGATCTGTACAGTCACCTCCAGCCTTCGAAGATCTAGAAACTTTTGAAGTGCAAATTGAGGGTACTTCTATTAGTGTTAAAAAAAGTATTTCAGAGTAATATTAATTTTATGGATTATGAATTTATTGACTGTATTGAAATCGAGCCCTCAATAAGGCGTATTTTCTTAAATAGGCCTAATAAAAGAAATGCTCTTTGCAACCCATTAAGAAAAGAACTTTTTAATTGTTTAGAGGCTTTAGATCATGACTCTAAAGTAAAAGTTATCATCATATCTGGCAAGGGATCATGTTTCTGTGCAGGTTATGATCTTTCATATGATAACAGCAAAGATTTACCATACCATGCCAGTAAGACAGATGGTTTTTGGCCACGCCATGTTGTTGAAGGAGCCTTTAAGATATGGGATCTTTCAACTCCCGTCATCGCAGAAGTCCATGGCTATTGTTTGGCAGGAGGAACAGAACTTGCAGCTTCATGTGATCTTGTTTATTGCTCAGATGATGCTGAAATAGGGTATCCAGTCGTTCGATCAATGAGCCCTCCAGATAATCAATTCTTTCCTTGGTTGTTGGGAATGAGAAACGCAATGGAGATGATGCTTACTGGAGAAACAATAACAGGAAAACAAGCAGCAGAAAATGGGTTTGCAAATAAGTCTTTCTCTGCTGACATTTTGTCAAAAGAGGTTGAAAAAATTGCAAGTAAAGTAGCAAAAGTGCCTTCGGATATACAGGCGATCAATAAAAGATCAATACATAGACAGATGGAGATTATGGGTATGAGAGATGGCATAAGAGCCGGTACAGAATTACAAGCTCTTGCTATGCACAGTAATTCCACTAAAGAACATCTCAAAGAGCTTTCAACAGGATTAAAAGAAGCATTGGATAAGAGAGACAAAGACTTTGGTGACTATAGGACAAAAAACAAAACATAAAATACTGATTATTTTTGTGAGTATCATTTTAGACTCCTGCTCGAATTCAACTCAACCAAATGGTGTTGAATGGAGTGGCCCACTTAATTTCATGCATGTTACAAAAGAAAAAATGGAAATGATTTATTCGGTTGATGTCACAGGACAAAAAGTTTTTCTGGATGGTTTCTACGAAGTCACTAAAAAAAATACTGATAAAGTCTTATTCCGTTTAAAAGTTGAAGAATTAGAGCTCGGAAATAGAGAGGACGGAAGAAGCTTTTGTAGAGTTTGGGGTAAGATCGATGAAAGCCAAATCCAAAGTTACTTGTTCGCTTTAGATTGTAAGCCAATCTAATAGATGAAATCTGATTTTTTAAAGTCCCAAAAAATAATTCATTGGATAATGGCTATCATTATTATGCTGGATCTCAATATCGCACAAAAATTTGGAGGAGAGATGGATATTTTGGATAGGCTGGATTCAAGGATTGATCACACTAGTGTCGGACTATTCATAACATTTCTTTTTTTATTGAGAGTCTTCTTAAGATATAAATATGGATCTCCAGGTTATCCCGACTCCATGCCTAGATGGCAAGTAATCTCAGCTAAAGTTGGTCATTACGGACTTTACTTCTTGATGGGTGGATTGATTGTTACTGGTTTGTTGACAGCAAGGTATGCAACTGACCCGATTCTTGCTTTTAATACGATAAATCTAACAATGGGCAATGGAGATCTACAAATTTATAACGTAATTAGATTTTTTCATGAGGTTTTTACAAATTTAATAATAGCCTTTATCGTTATTCATATTTTTGCTTCTATGTATCATCATTTCATTGCAAAAGATTTAACAACTTTAAATATGATTAAATTTTGGAAGAATTGATTTAACCCCAACTAAATTTAGCCTATTAATTCATAATTCTCATTTTTAAATCTTTGATAAGCATATCAATAGAAATATTTGAATTTGTAGATCCAAAAATATATCTATCAGGTCTAACTAGGAAGACTCTATCCTTTTCCATAAGAGATTTCATCCAAGGATTTCTCTCAATATATTTTTTTTCAAGAATGACTAACTTACATTCTATTAAATCAAGAAATTCATAATGATCTTCAGAGATTTCCAAAGGAGATTTTGATATCAAAGAAAAGTTTTTCCCTAGAATATGATCCATTCTCTTTACAACTTCTTTATTGTAATACTCTACGGGTTGGGGAAAAATCTCTCCAGCATTCATTGATTCATCAGCCTTCCCACCAAAAAAAAGCCCCTTCGTAAGATTAGGTAATATAAAAGATCCATAACCCTTTTGAACTAAATCCTGTGATACCTCTTCCGGAGTTTCTGCCTCAGCATAAGCTTCCATTAATTCTCCAATACCCGCAGAATTTTTCACAACAAATCTAGAGTGAGGAATTCTCTCTGTCTCGAAGCTATCAACTAAATTTGTATTTAATTTATTTTTAATTGATGCTGCCATTTTCCAGGATAAGTTCACTGCATCTCTATAACCAGACATCATTCCTTCTCCCATAAAAGGAGGAGCTTGATGCGCGGCATCTCCTATTAAAAAGCAGTTACCTTTCTGAAAATTTCTAGCAATTACCGAATGGAACTGGTAAACAGCCTTTCTTATGATTTTATATTCTTCTGGCTTCAACCATTTATCTATAAGCTCATGAATGGTTTTGTCATCTAAGAAGCTCTCCTTATCTTCATGCTCATGAATAATGAATTCCCATCTTCGAAAAGGTAAGTGAGAAGGAACAAAAGTTGCAAGCCTTTCTTTATCACAAACTTGTATTAACTTATCACCAAGTTTATCAGGCTCATTAAGTTCAACATCAATAACAACCCAATCACGATTATAATTTAAGTCCTCTTGAGAGATACCTAGCTGTTTTCTCACAACACTTGATCCTCCATCAGAACCTATTAAATATCTAGAAGTAAAATCTTTCTCTTCTTGATTATTTAAATTGATAGTTTTAAAACTTACAGATTCTTTATTTTGATCAAGACTTATGAATTCATGTTCTAGAATAATTTCAACATTAGAATTTTCTAATTTATTTCTTATATCACTATCTGTATAGGGCTGATGAAATAGGCTTGATGCTGGCCAACCATTTGCTGATACAAAACCTTTTAAGTCAATAGAACCGCCAATAATTTCCAAATTCTTGTCAGAAAAGTAAGCACCTCCAAGAATAGTGCTATTTTTTAGGTAAATGTCTTCAATTCCAGCTAATTGAGACATTCTAAAACCTTGATCGCTAACAGTTACTGCTCTTGGAAGATTGTAAATATCTTTTTCTTTATCGATGCACAGGACTCTCATACCGTATGATTCTAAGAGAAGTGCGGCCATACTTCCGGCAGGACCCAAACCTATGATGGCTACATCAAAATGATTCACTAATTTAATGTACTTAGTTCCTTATGAAAGGATTTAAGAAATGGATTATTTTGAATGGCATAGTTTAGCTCTTTTATACCTTTTTGAAGGTTAGGATTGTTTTGATCTACTATTCCTTTTATGAAACTATCTCTTTGTTTGATTTTTTCATAGTAAGCATTGATGAATGGTTTTTTTTCAAGCAAAAGACCGTTCCAACCGCACTCATCAAGGCGATGAAGGATAACGGACCAACTTATATCTGCAAGAGAGAAATTGTTAGATGCAAGCCAATCTTTTTTACTTGATGACAGTTCAGTTTCTAACTCGCATAAATGGTTATTCAGTTCTTTAAAAGCAGATTTAATGAGATTTTGAATCGGTAGTAATTTTATGAAAGTAAACCCAAATATTTTTAGCAGCAAAAAAATAAATACTCTCTGTTTCATTGGGTGAGAAATTAACCCTTTCATAACTTCTAGGATAGAGACGTTTTTTAGCATAGTTGTAAAAAGTGGAAAGGTAAGGGGTCCAATCGTATTACCTGCATATTTTTCATGACCTTTTATTGGATTTCCGACCATCGACGCTTTATCTGTCCAATAATTTATTGATTCAACATCACGGTCTTCAAGCGTATTTAAGTTTTCCTTACTATTGAATATGAATTTAATTTGTTCATGTGATTCGTATATAGGCCTGCCTTTATTGAGTAAGACAGGAACGGTTGCTCCTGGATTTATTTTTAAAAATGATTTTGAGGCCACTTCATATTTTCCTGTTTCAATCAGATCTATATGTTTTGAATCATATTTGAAACCTACTTCATGAAGACAAATTCTAACTTTTCTGGAACACAGTGAAAAATCATTATGATAAAGGGTCCATTCTGCTGAGGTTTGCTCGACTAGAAAATCTTGAAGGCCTACTTGCATCCTATGCATTTGTTTTGAGCAAACTATTAGACAATAAGGTGATGTCCACCATCCATGAGCATTGTCTCACCCGTTACCACTTTTGATATTTCAATAAAGTTATATATACCTTCAGCAACTTGTTCTGGAGTAACAGTAAGTTTTAGTGGAGTAGTAGAAGTTAAATTCTCCTTAGCTGCATTATAAAGATCATCACCCATACCTTTTCTTAGCCAATCTCCTTGAATAAAACCAGGGCAAATTGCATTGACTCTTATAGGACCGAGATTTCTGGCCATAGATTTCGTCATTGTATTTAGCGCACCTTTTGATGATGCATAGGCAAGAGAGCTGCCAATGCCTTTTATCCCTGCAATTGAAGAGATATTCACAACACTTGGATTTTCACTTTTCATTAACATTTCTTTACAAGCCTTTACCATCTGGAAGGGCCCCACAACATTAACTTTGTAAATATGTAAAAAATCATCAGCATCTAAACCATCAAGATCGGCATGATTAAATACAAATTTTGTTGTTCCAGCATTATTTACAAGAGCGTCGATTCTTCCCCATTTTTCGATCGTTTGATGGACTGTTTCTATGCAATCATCATTCTCAGAAACATCTGCCGTTATGGCTATTGCTTCGACTCCTAATCCCTCACATTCTTGGACTATATCATTTGCATCTTGAATAGAGCTTGTACATGTTATTGTCACATTCCACCCCTTTGAGGCGAACAATTTTGCTGTAGCTGCTCCAACGCCTCTACTTCCACCAGTTATTATTGCTACTTTATTGGATGTTGCATTAGCCATATTTAAATCCCATCAATTATCTATTCACAAACTCTTTTGTACTTTCTTCTTTAAGTACAAAACCTGGTTTATCTTTGAATGTATTTTCTACCCATTTTAAGGCATCTTTTTCGTCTAACTCTGGATTCCATGGCTCACCTTGGGGTTGTTCTACATCCCAGGGAGTATCTAAAAATATCTCCATTCCATTATTTTCAGGATCATTAAAATAAAAGGATAGCGCATTTCCATGACATAAAGGCATGTATTCATGATTGATAGCATCAAATTTCTTTTTGAACTCTTTCAATTCTGAATATGTTTCAACTCTAAATGAAATGTGGTTCAAAGCAGTTGGAGTTCCTATATCTTCTCTACCTAGTACAAATGCTAATTGATGATGTTCATCTGGATCATAACTAATAAAGATTATTTCAGGACCATTTTCAAAGATTGGGCCACTGTCACTAACTTTAAAGCCCAAAGTATTTATATAAAAATCTAATATTTTTTCTTTATCTTTAATGTTAAGTACTGTGTGTGACCATCCTAGTTTCATCTCTTCACCAATTTTATTATCTATTTATTCTATCTAAGCAAGCTAGTCTTACTCAACCCCCGAATGATTTGTAATTCTTTTGCATACATTTTCTAATGAACCAAGACCTTCAATACTTGTCGTTAGAACATCGCCTTCTTTTAGGAATTTACCTTCCATTACACCAACACCCCCAGGTGTTCCTGTAAAAATAACATCGCCGACATTAAGAGTAACTATCTCAGATAGATATTTAATAATGGAAGGAATATCGAATATAAGATCATTCGTGTTGTCATTTTGCCTTATTTCATCATTCACCTTACATTTTATATTCAGTTTTTCCTTATTTTCCAACGCATCTAATGAAACAAGGTAAGGACCCATGGGTCCGAAAGTATCAAACGATTTACCTAGATTAAATTGAGGTGGTTTGGCAGCAAATTGCACGACTCGATCTGAGATATCTTGACCTATACATAATCCAGCAACATGATCCCAAGCATCATCTGCACTTATATCCTTTCCAGACTTACCAATGACAGCTACTAATTCAGCTTCATAATCAACATGATCACTTCTCATTTCAATCTCTGCATGTGGCCCCACTAGGCAACTAGTATGCTTTGTAAATATCATGGGCACACTAGGTATTTCCATACCAGCCTCTTCGGCATGATTTCTATAATTTAAACCTACTGCATAACAATTTTTTGGTGAAGAAATAGGAGCATCTATCTTAGCTTCTTCTAATAAACCAGTAGGCGTTTTTTCATCTAAAGTACCATTCAATTCATGCAGTTCGTCCAAACGATTCAAGGCATTGAGTGTATCTTCATCAAAAGTATTATTTGATATTACTTTCAGATCATAATAATGTTCACCTTTTACAAGAGCTGCTTTGCCAGATATGTTGGCTAATTTAAATGCCATGAGATCTCCTATCTTTTTAATAAATTGATTATAGGCATTTCTTAATATTTTATAAGCTTTATATACCGATAAAAATTCATGGAAAGGAAAACTTTTACAAATAAAGAAGGTGAAGACTTTTCTTACTTGGTTCGTCAATCTGAGGGCAATAGTAAGAATTTTGTTTTCTTTCACGCAACAGGTTTTAACTCGGAAACTTATAAGATTCTTTTCGACAAACTGTCACCACATTATGACAATGAAATAAATATTTATGCTTTGGACCAGAGAGGGCATGGATTATCTGCTGCAAAATCGAATCCCGATGAGTTAAAGACCTGGGATGTTTTTGTCCGTGATGGCGAGGAATTTATTGAGAATATAAGTGGATCTGTAATCCTGTCGGGACATTCTATGGGATCTATCATTGCCGCAAAGATAGCTTCTTTAAACCCAAGTAAAGTCTCACATTTATTTATGATAGAGCCAGTTTTATATGGGCCAATGGAGTCTTTAAAATTTAGATTAAAGTCACTGCTCCGTATCAATCGAGAGTTGGCTATAGCTGGTGGTGCTGCAAAAAGAAGAAGAAACTTTTCTTCGATTGATGAGGCAGTCACTTCTTATACTGGAAGAGGCGCTTTTACCACTTGGTCACAAGAATGGATAGAAAATTATTTAAAGGGCGGAACTCAAAAAACTGAATCAGGTATTGAATTATCATGCTCTCCTAGTTGGGAAGCAGCAACCTTTAGATCATCCTCTATGGATAGTTGGAGATACCTCAAAAAAATAAAAATGAATGTTAAGGTAGTCTATGGAAACATAGGATCGACTTTTTCATCTCAAGCAAGAAGAGCATTATTTAAAATCGGTCCAAATTGGAAATCTAATTATTATAAAGAAGCTTCCCATTTTCTCCCTATGGAATATACCGACTCAATTATCGAAGATTTGGAATCTTACTTGGAAAATAATTAAAGACTCTCTACGAAATTTCTCAAAGCAGCGCCTATTTCTTCTGAAGAATCTTCTTGTATGAAGTGATTTCCACTCACAGTTATCTCTGTCTGATTCGTCCAACTTCTAGCGAATTCTCTCTGATCACCAATTAGAATTGATCCCGGATCAGCATTGATAAACAATTTAGGTATATCCGATTCTTTATGAAATTCAGCATTAAGTCTCACTTCTTCAACAACCTCGCTCGGCTCACCATCCAGAGGAATTTGTCTAGGCCAGGTGAGAGTAGGGCGTCTGTCTTCTCCTGGATTAATAAAAGGTCTTATGTACTCAGATTTTTCTTCTTCTGTGTAGCCAGTTGAAGAATCTGCTAGAAGTATTCTTTCAACAAAAAAGTTTTTTTCTAGCACAAGTTCCTCTCCAGCCTCAGACCTAAATAATCCAAAAATTTTAGTTGCAGGATCGGGCCATTGATCCCAAGTTAGTGGCATAACGATAGCCTCCATATATGTTATGGACTTAATTCTATCTTTGTTTTCTCTAGCAAATTGGAAACCCATAGCCGAACCCCAATCATGAATAATGAGATGGATATTGTCTCCTAAATCTAACTCGTCCATCAGAGCTGTTAAGTAACTATACTGACCATGATACTTGTAGCCAGGATTATCCACTCCCTCGAGTTTATCTGAATCACCCATACCAATTAAATCTGGGATAACTATTCTTCCGATATCTTCTACATGGGGCGCAATATTTCTCCATAAAAAAGATGATGTTGGATTGCCATGCAAAAATAAAAAAGTATCACCACTACCTTCATCAATGAAAGCCATCTTACTTTTCTTTATATCTTTGTATTTTTTTGTATATTTCATATTGTTAATCTAAATTAGGAACGACAAAGGCCTTGAATTCTTCTTCGTAGAGTTGGGCAAATTTAATTGTTGTCTTGTCTTCATAAGCTCCACCAATAACTTGTAGACCAATTGGCATACCATCCTCTGACAGACCTGTTGGAAAAACGGTACTTGGTAAATGAGCATTTACCGCAAGACCTGGCCAGAAGATTTGTTGAAAATATCTTTGTTCTTGATTATCTACCATGACAGTTCTCTCAGAGATTTTTCTGTGATCGTGCTCAATAGCGGTTGTGGCGAGCTGCGGACAAATTAATACATCCCATTCTTCAAAAAACTTTGACCAAGATATTTTGATTTGTTCTCTGGCATAGTTCTGTCTTATCCAATTTCTGTGGGATAACACAGTACCTTTTGCTAAGATTGCGTCTACGGATAAATCATTTTTATCTAAACTTGAAGCCAATTCTTCTATTTTTTGATACTCATCTTCAGGTAACCCACTTTGCATGACGGATTGTAAAAGTAATTGATAATTAATTTCAGCTTTCATGAAGTCATGTTCAGGTTTTGCTACAAAGGATACTGTTGCTCCAACAGAATTTAGTTGAATGCCGACTTCTTCACATCTTTGAGCTATTTCCTTTGAAACTGGAGCCAATTCATCATTACTCCAAATAGCCACTTTAAAATCTTTCAGAGAAGTTTTATTACATTCTGCCAGATTGAGTTGCCATCCCTTAGATCTTCTTTCCATAGGACCTGCCATTGCATCTAGTGCTATTTCTAAGTCTTTTGCACTTCTAGCTAAAGGACCACAGACCGATAGATCAGGTTCAGGAACATTAGGAATTAATTCATGACCTGATGAAGGTATTATGCCGTGACTTGGCTTATGCCCAAAAACTCCGCAATAGTGCGCAGGATTTCTTATTGAACCACCGATATCGGATCCAGCCTCCAACGAACAAAACCCAGCTGCGAGTGCAGCAGCACTTCCTCCTGATGACCCTCCTGGAGTCTTTTTCAGATCCCAAGGATTCCCTGTAATTCCATAGATGTCGTTGTAGCTTTGAAAGTCAGCTAAATTCATAGGAACATTAGTTTTACCTAAGAAATGAGCTCCAGCTTTTTTTAATCTCTTAACAGCCAATCCATCCTCTTTGGCTATATTTCCTTTGTAGTCAGGTATACCCCAACTTGTACATTGACCTTGTATATTGTAAGACTCTTTTATAGTCATCGGTATGCCATGCAGTGGACCTAAAGAATCTTGCTTCGAAATAGCTTCGTCTGCTTTTTTAGCAGCGTCTATAGCATCTTCAAAAGTTCTTACTACAACGGCATTTATCTTGTCATCATATTTCTCTATTCTATCTATGAAATGCTGGGTGAGCTCTAGTGAACTTATCTCTTTATTTTTTATTTTGTCAGCCAATTCATAGGCAGGTAAGTGATGAATATCCAAAACTAACTGTCTCCTGGTTTCCAGTCTTCAAATCTATCTTGAAGTCTTTGCATGCCAGTTATCCAGCGATCTCTATCATTTCCTTTTCTAGATACATATTCCAAGACTTCTGCATGTGGAGTCACAAGAAATCTTTCATTTTCAATGGCATCAAGTACATCGGCAGCTGCCTCATCAGCTTCAATCATCCCATCCACTCCAGCTACTCCAGCACCTTGTGCTGTCATAGCTGTTCTTACAGCTTGAGGACAAAGACATGAGACACCAATTCCTTTACTTCCATAAGTAATTTTTATCCACTCAGCAAAACTCACTGCAGCTGCTTTAGTTACAGAATATCCTGCAGAACCTATCTGAGTGAGTAAACCTGCAGCCGATGAAGTATTCATTAAATATCCTTCGCCTCTCTCTATCATTTGAGGCAGAACATGCTTGGCTGCAAAGATATGAGATTGTACATTTACTTCCCAGATATTTTGCCAATCGCTAGTCTCTACTTCAAAAAATCCATGTACTCCACCAATCCCTGCATTAGAACAAAAAATATCTATTCCACCTGAATATTCGTTTGCTTTATCTATTACATTGATAATGTCTGCTTCTTTTCCAACATTAGCTTGGACCGCTAAGCCATTGATATCATTGGCAGTTTCAGTAGCACCTTCCATATTCATATCAACACAAACAATTGATTTTGCGCCAGCTTTATTAAATGCTTCACATAAGGCTTTACCTATTCCACTAGCAGCCCCTGTGACTACAATTCTTTTATCTTGTATTTGCATTAATCTAGCCCCAATTCTTTAATAGCATCTTCTCGCATTTGTTTTTTTGCAATTTTTCCAGCTGCTACTTTTGGTAATTCTTCAGCTTGAAACCACGTGTATTCAGGAATTTTAAATTTAGCTATTTTTGCTGCTAAAAAAGAAGAAAGATCTTCCTCTGAAAGTTCAGCTCCAGGATTTAGAGATATTCTCGTGGCAAGTTTTTCACCTAATCTTTCATCTGGAACACCAAAGACTGATGCTTCTCTAACTGAGGGATGTTCATAAATTGCTGCTTCTATCTCTAAACAAGCTATGTTTTCTCCACCTCTGATGACGATGTCTTTGATTCTGTCTTTGATGTACAGGAATCCATCTTCATCAATAATACCTACATCACCACTTCTGAACCAACCTTCACTATCTAACACTTCATTAGTCGCATCTTCGTTCTTAAGATAACATCTGAAATTACATGTCGATTTAATTGCAACTTCTCCAAGCTCATTGGGTCCTAACTCATTACCTTCTTCATCCATGATTTTTATGAGATTTAAGAAGGGAGTAGGGTAACCAGCAGTACTTGGTCGTTCATACAAAGTTGTTCCACTTGCATTCGTCGCATGTGCATTAGTCTCTGTAAGGCCATAGCCTACGGTTGCAATTTTATCAGGATGCTCTTTCTCTTGAGCCTTAATTTGCTCAGGAGGTCTTGCTGCACCGCCAGAACCTAATCCTTTTAGACTGGAGATGTCTATTTCTGGATTGTCTTTGTGTGCTTGTAGAACCTCAGCGGACATCGTAGGTACGCCAGTCATATCAGTTACTTTATGCTTTTCAATAAGACGTAAAGCTTCTACTGCATCCCATTTGTACATAAAAACGATTTTTCTTGCCGTCACTAAAGACAATAAAAAGACAGCGTGAGAACCTGTTACATGGAATAAGGGTACCGCAGCAATTGTGCAAGGATTTTCGCCTGAAATTGGAGAAGGCAAAGGTTCTCCATCAACTTCAATTTGCGTGGCTAGTTGACCCATGAGTGCCCAGGTAATTGGGGCAGAAACTACTGCTCTATGAGTAGAAACAACCCCTTTTGGGTATCCTGTACTACCGGACGTATACATAATGCTTGCATCATCTTCAGGATCAATTTCAACCTCTGGAAAAGCTTCCATTGATGTCACAACTTCATCGAAAGCAGCTGTATTGGTAAATTTACTCGCATCACATCGCACGGCTATACGGGGCATTTCTTCTACATAACCTTCTAATCTCTGAAGTCTTTCTTCATCAGCTATAAATATTGATGATTCACTATGAGTTAAACCATAATCAAGTTCCTCACCTTGCCACCATGAGTTTAAGGGAACTGCTATAGCTCCGATTGAAGTAACAGCAATATAGCTGTATATCCATTCCGGATAATTTCTCATTGAAAAAGCAACCTTATCTCCTTTTTGTATACCGTACTTGTCCATAAGGGTGTGAGCGAGTCCGGCAGAAGTATTAAGAACCTCTTGATAGCTATATGTTTCATCTTCATATGCCAAAAAATCCCACTCACCGTGTATAAGAGGAAATTGAAAATAGTCTCTTAATGTTTGAGGTAAATTGGCAAAAACATGGTATTTATTACCTCTTATGGTCTCTTCTTTAAGTTCGAACAATCCTTCCTTTGTAAATTCTTTGGTTAAACTTTCTCGACCTTCTTTTTTTAAAAATTCCTTAATATCCATAATTTTATTTCCCCGTAAATTTTGCCTCTCTTTTTTCTACAAAATGTGAAACGCCCTCTTTGAAATCTTCAGATTTAAAACTATCAAGCATTGCTTGCATTGAACTGTCTAGATTCTCTTTAATTGTTTCTCCTTGAGCGTTATAAATTTGTTGCTTCATAATTCGAAGGGATCGAGGTGAAACATTTTTGGCTAGATCAGCTGCATAATTGAAAACTTCGCGATCGAATTGGTCCTCAGAAAAAGTTCTATTTACTATGCCCATTTGTGCAGCCTCTTCAGCAGTAAACTTTCTTGATGAAAACAAAATATCATTTGCTCTAGCAATACCCACTAATCTAGGAAGAATCCATCCAACACCCCATTCGGCTATAAGTCCTCTCTTAGAGAAGGCACTGGAAAAAACGGCACCTTCTTTAGCAAATCTAATGTCTGCATATAGAGCCATAATGAAACCTACTCCCGCAGCAGGTCCATTAATGGCTGCGATAATTGGCTTTGGAACTGTTGGAAAATAACTAAAACCTCCATCAAAACCCTTTACTTCATTGGTAGCATATTCTCTTTCTTCAGCTTCGACCTGGGAGGCTTGTGTCTCACCTTGACTTGTTGCTGCAAGTCCATCCATATCTGCTCCTGCACAAAAACCTCTACCTGCACCAGTGATAATAATCACTTTTACATCAGAATCTTTTGCAGCATCATCTAATTTCTCTCTTAATCCTGCTCTAATCTCATCATTCACAGCGTTAAGTCTTTCAGGTCTGTTTAAGGTAACTGTCGCTACACCATCGTTAACTTCATAAAGAACTGCATTATTCATATTATTCTCCTTTTAGGCTGTCGATCCGCCATCTATAACAAGGGTGTGACCATTAACAAATGTTCCAGCATCTGATGCTAGAAAAACAGCTGCTCCTCCTATTTCATCTGGTTCTCCAATCCTTCTGAGAGGGCAAGTTGCAGTTGATTGCTTGAGAATTTCTGGATTTTCCCAGAGTGCTCTAGCAAAGTCTGTTTTAAACAATCCTGGAGCTATGGCATTAGTTCTGACATTTTGTGGACCAAATTCAGCAGCAAGATTTTTGACTAGCATGATGTCTGCTGCTTTTGAAATATTGTAAGTTCCTATGACTGTACTAGATTTTAGTCCGCCGATAGAAGATACAATTATTATGCTTCCATCCTTTCTCTCGGTCATCTCGGGTATGACCATCTGACATAGCAAATGATTACTTTTAATATTATTGTTCATTACTTTATCAAAAGCATCTTCTGGAATATCCATCATCGAACCAAAAAAAGGATTAGAGGCTGCGTTACAAACTAAGATATCAATCTTCCCAAGTTGCAGTCTCGTTTCATCAACAAGCATCTGTAATGCGGCTTTGTCTGATATGTTACAAGGTATAACTATTGCTCCACCTTCAGAATCTGAACAAGCTTCATTAATTTCGTCAGCAACAACCTGACAAGCATCTGCTTTTCTACTTGATACGACAACTTTGGCACCGTGCAGTGCCATCTGCATAGCAATCGATTTACCTATTCCTTTTGATGAACCAGTAATAATTGCTGTTTTTCCTGTTAAATCAAACATAACTCTCCCTATTTAAGAAGGGAATACTTTAGAATTAATTGATAAAAATTACTATAGATAAATTAATCATTTCGTTTGATAGAATACTTCAATGATAAGAAAAGCTATTTACTTCGTTTTATTTCTTTTTCTTATATTTGCATTTTTTGTATACCTAATTTCAGAAGGTCTTCTTGGAACCTATGAAACGAATAGACCAATTAACACTACTCCCCAATCTCCAGGATTCCTAATTGAAAAGGCTCAAAATCAATTGGAAGCCAAAGGTGATCTAAATATTAGTAATGGAAAGGTTATCTTGTTTGGTGATTTACATGTTCATACAACCTATTCGTCTGATGCTTTCCTTTTAAGTCTTCCCATGCTGTCGGGTGAGGGCTCTATGCCTCCATCTGACGCATGCGATTTTGCAAGGTTTTGCTCTAGCTTAGATTTCTATGCGAATACAGATCATGCTGAAGATTTAACTCATATAGACTGGCAGGAAACTAAAGATGCAGTTCGGCAATGTAATTTAATTTCTGGCGACAATGAATCTCCAGACACCATAGCTTTTTTAGGATGGGAATGGTCACAAAATGAAGGCTTTGGCATACCGCATTATGGACATCGAAATGTTATTTTGAAGAGTCTTTTTGATGATGAGATTCCTGCTAGACCGATAGCATCAACCTCTGGTGGTTTTATGGATATGCCCCAGTCGGTAAGATTGGGACTATCAGGCATGCGGTCCTTAGATACCAGAATACATGACCTAATGAGATTTATAGAAGATGGTCAAACGACACCATGTCCCAGTGATGTTCCAGTCAGAGACTTACCTCTGAATTGTAAGGAATATGCAGAAGATCCGGGCATCCTATTTGATAAGCTAAATGATTGGGGACATGAAGTCATCGTCATTCCCCATGGCACATCTTGGGGAACGTATACACCTGATGAATCGGATTGGAAAGATCAATTAAATGATGACTTTCATGACCCAAATTTACAAAATCTTGTTGAAATTTATTCTGGTCATGGAAATACAGAAGAGTATAGGTCATGGAGAAGCGTAATTTTTGATAATGATGGAAATATTTCTTGCCCAGATCCAACAAAGAGTTTTACTCCGGGTTGCTGGCAAGCTGGACAAATAATAAAAGAGAGATGTGAGGCAGAAGGAGAATCAGCACGAATATGTAAAAAACGTTCGGAAGAAGCGAAGTTATATTATGCTCTGGAGAGCTTTGCAGGTCAGTCTGTCATAGTAGGAGAAGATCCTTCTGAATGGTTGGATTCAAATCAATGCCAAGATTGTTTTCTGCCACCTTTTAGTCATAAACCTAAAGGTTCAATTCAATACTTGTTGGCATTACAAAATTTTAATAAAGACGACCGAGTAAGTAAGTTTAGGTTTGGTTTGGTTGCCTCTGGAGATAATCATAATGCTAGACCTGGAACTGGATACAAAGAAATAAATCGACGAGAAATGACTGAAGCCGCTGGTCCTGCTGATCCAACTGGTTACCTTTTAGGTTTCAGAGAAGGTGATGGTCCCTATGGAGAGTCAGTTAGAAGAAATTGGACTAGACAAACTCTTCCACCTGGACCAATAGAGATGGAGAGAACTTCATCTTTTTTTTATACCGGTGGCTTAGTTGCAACTCACTCTCAAGACAAATCTAGAGAATCAATATGGAACTCTCTTAAAACAAAAGAAGTTTATGCGACGAGCGGAACTCGAATTTTATTGTGGTTTGATTTATTGAATTCTAGTGAGGGTATCATTCCTATGGGCTCCGAAACAAAAATGAAAACTAATCCAAGGTTTATCGTTAGAGCAGCTGGATCATTCAAACAAAAACCAGGTTGTCCAGAATATGCAATTAGTTCGCTCGGCAAAGAGAGGATTAATGATCTGTGTAGAAACGAATGCTACAACCCTTCAGATCAAAGAAAGAAGATAGATCGAATAGAAGTTGTAAGGATTCTTTCTCAATTAAATGAAAATGAAGAGGTATCAGACCTTATTCAAGATCCATGGAAAGTTCATAAATGTAATGATAGCGAAGCTTGCGAATTTACATTTGTCGATAAAGAGTTTGATCGGTCAGAAAGAGATGCAGTTTATTATGTAAAAGCTATTGAAGAAACTTCTAAAATTATCAATGCCGGTAATCTTAGATGCGAATACGATGAGTTTGGCAAATGCAAATCTGTGAATATTTGCAGTGGTAGTTCAATGCTTACCCCATATGAGGATGACTGTCTCTTTGAAGAACAAGAGAGAGCTTGGTCCTCACCGATATTCGTTGATTATAAAAAATATTGATGAGGATTAAACTTACTTACCTTTCCAGTTGGGAGCACGTTTTTCAGCAAATGCTACCGGACCCTCGATAAAATCTTCGCTCGTGAATAAATCGTGTACAGCAGTATATTGTCCTTTCATCGAGTTCTCCAAATTTGCTTCATTTAAGCTTTCATAAGCAACTTGTTTTGTGGCTCTAATAGACATTGGTGAACAGGCTTCTATTTGTTTTGCCCAGTCTCTGGCTCTATCCATCAAATCAGCCTGAGACTCAACAACTTCATTTACGATACCAAGCTCCTTTGCTTCCGCAGCTTCTACATGTCTACCGGTAAGCATCATTCCCATAGCATTTTTCATTCCTATCTGTCTGGGTAATCTTTGCATGCCACCAGCTAGAGCAGCTAATCCAACTTTTGGTTCCGGTAGAGCAAACCTTGCATTAGAAGAAGCAATAATGAGATCACATGCAAGAGCAATTTCCATTCCTCCTCCCATAGCAACACCATTTACTGCCGCAATAATTGGTTTGTTCAAATTAAAACGACTGGTTAGACCGGCAAAACCAGTTTCTGGCATTCCAGACCTATCTCCACCAGAGGCTTGATACTTCAAATCATTACCTGCAGAAAATGCTCTATCACCAGCACCTGTAATAATACCCACCCAAAGATCTTCATCGTTTGTAAATTCACTCCAAACCTCATCGAACTCTCTATGAGAAGGAGGATGTAATGAATTCATTACATCAGGTCTATTTATAGTGACTTCTAGAATATGTCCGTTTACTTCCGTTGTAAGAAATTCGTAATCAGTTTTCATAATATCTCCCTTAAGTTTTTAATAAAGAATATCAGGCATTGAATGATCAGTCATGTTTTATAAGTTAAGATTCACAGTAGTGAGTGAATTAACAATAGGAATACTTTTGACAGATCATGTTTTAGAGGATCTTCAAGTTAAACATGGAGATCAAAATGACTTTTATAACAAAATCTTCACTGAAGCAGACCCAAATATAGGACTTAAGATATATGACGTAACTGAAGATGTATATCCTCAGGATTTGCATGAGTGCCATGGATATTTGATAACGGGCTCTAAGTTGAGCGTTTATGATGATGTTAAATGGATTAGAGACCTAGAAAGTTTTATTTGTTTCCTTAATGATAAGAAGAAACCTTTACTGGGCGTTTGCTTTGGTCATCAACTTATAGCAAAAGCTCTCGGTGGAGAAGTTAAGAAGGCTGAAGTTGGGTGGGTACTAGGACTTCAAGAGTACACATTCCATAATCATTTTCCTTGGCTTGAAAAGCCAAATAAAGATATAAAACTTATCCATTCACATCAAGATCAAGTTATAAATCTTCCTAGGGGAACGACTTTAGTAGCCTCTAATGACTCTGTTCCTAATGCGATGTATTTCATAGGCGATCATATTATGTCTATACAAGGACATCCTGAATTCACAAACGAATATGCTTATGATGTCGTTTGTAAGAGAAGAGATATTCTAGGAGAAGAAAGTTTTCAATCCGCTGAAAAGAGTTTATTGAATGAACAATCCAATTATCTTGAAGTGACTCATTGGTGGATCGATTTCTTTAGATATCAGTTCAAGACTCAATAGTAATTCTCTCCATTCTTCTAAGCTGAGGCCAATAATCATTAACGGGCTTATGGAGAACAGATCTATTATCCCAAAAAGCTATAGAGTTATTTTCCCAAGAAAAACGATATTGATATTTTTCTTGATGAATATGATCAAATAAGAAATTTAAAATTGAACCACCAGCATCATCTCCTTCTATGTGCGAAGTGAAGAGTCTATTAACGTAAATTACCTTTCGTCCAGTAACAGGATGTCGTTTGATTATAGGATGGGATACGGGTGGATTTTCTTTAAGAGCATCAGCTAATCTTTCACGGCCACCTTCTTCTTCAAGACTTTCTTTAAAACCAAATTCAAAGCTGTGAATAGCATTCATCTCTTCAAGCCTTTCCTTCCATTCGTGCGAAAGATCATCATAGGCTTTTGATAGGCTTGAGAACATTGTATCTCCTCCAGTCTCAGGAATAATTTTGCCAATTAATATACTTCCTAAAGGAGGATTTTTTTTAAATGTCATATCGGTATGCCACTCTTCAATCTTGGATGGATTTTCTTTGTCATTTTCAAGGATCGTAATTTCAGGAAAACCTTCTACAGTAGGGTAGGCTGGATGGGTTTGCATTGATCCAAATGCTGATGCAAATCTTCTATGATTATCAAAGCTAATTTTTTGGTCTCTAAAAAATAAAACCTCGTATTCTGATAAAGCCTTGTAAAGACTCTTAAAGTCTTCATCACTTATCTTCTCTGTGAGATTTAAATCATTTATAAAGGCTCCTAATTGATAGCCTGTTTGCTCTATTTGAAACATCAATTACTCCCTCAGATATTAAATAAAGATTCAATTATTCAGTCAATCAAATTATCATGCGTGATTAAATTACACTATCTATGAAAAAAGGCATTACATTCGGCGCATTTGATTTATTTCATGCTGGGCATGTACTTATGTTGCAAGAGGCTAAAACGGTTTGTGACTATCTCATTGTATGCATACAAACTGACCCAAGTTTTGATAGAAAATCTAAGAACACACCTATTCAGTCATTATTGGAGAGAGAAATACAAATCACAGCATGTAGATACGTGGATGAAGTTATGGTCTATGACACAGAAGCAGATCTAATTGAAATTCTTGATTCTGTTGAATGGGATGTGAGAATTCTAGGAGATGAGTATCAAAACAAAGATTTTACTGGTAGGGATAAATATTTAGAGAAATGCTATTTCAATAAAAGATCTCATACATTTTCAAGTTCTGAAT
>CACLEI010000008.1 GCA_902605935.1 uncultured SAR86 cluster bacterium
AAGATATATGGCATCAAAAAGTAATAACCCAATTACATGATAAAGGGGCTGACTTAGTCTTAAATATCAATGCTTCTCCGTTTCACCTAAATAAAATACAAGAAAGAAAGAATTTAATTTCAGGACATGCATCAAAATTCTCAATGCCTATTGTTTATGCGAATCAAGTAGGAGGACAGGACGAATTGGTTTTCGATGGTACTTCGATGGCTATGGACAGTAAAGGTAAGCAAGTGTTGCAACTTGCCAAATTTGAAGAAGATCAAGCTGTAGTAAGTTTTTTGTCCCAAGATGATGGGAACTTATTGAGTCATAAAAACCAAGTTATTCCTGAGGATTCAGAGCTTGATGAGGTCTATAGAGCTTTGGTTTTAGGGGCGAAGGATTATATTAATAAAAATAAATTTCCTGGAGTATTGATAGGTTCTTCTGGAGGCATAGATTCCGCTTTAACTGCTGTCATAGCAACAGATGCAATTGGATCTGAAAATGTAAGAAGCTTTATGATGCCTTTCAAGTTTACTTCTGACATGAGTGTTGAAGATGCTAATAAGCTAGCAGAAAACTTAGGCATAAAACATTCTATTATTCCTATAGGTGAAATATATGATTCTTTTCAAAGCAGCCTTGAATGTGAATTCATAGGACTTGAACCTGATATTACAGAAGAAAATCTTCAATCAAGGTGTAGGGGGGTCATCTTGATGGCCTTGTCAAACAAATCTGGGGAAATAGTCTTAACTACAGGCAACAAAAGTGAAACGGCTGTTGGATATTCGACTCTCTACGGAGACACAGCAGGAGGTTTTGGGGTTTTGAAAGATGTGCCCAAAACTTTAGTTTATGAGCTCGCGAGATATAGAAATACAATTTCTAATGTAATACCTGAAAGAATTATTGAGAGGCCTCCTAGTGCCGAACTTGCACCAGATCAACAAGATAGTGATAGTCTTCCTGATTATGACACTCTAGATAAAATTATAGAGCTTTACGTTGAACAAGATAAAAGTAAAAAAGAAATAGAAGAGTCAGGAATTGAAAGTAGTATTTTAAATAGAGTAATAAGATTAATTGATTTTAGTGAATACAAAAGACGACAGGCACCTCTTGGAGTAAAGATAACTTCGAGAGGTTTTGGAAAGGACAGAAGATATCCTATTACTAATAAGTTTTTAAAATAAGGCGTATTTCCTCAAATGCGGATAAGTGTCTATAATATGGGATCAATACACAAGTATTGGAAAAAATGGTTGATACAAAGGCCTTAAATCCTCAAAAAAAAGAGGAAAAACGAGCTCAACCTCGTCAAGAGGAACTTTTCTTAGCGACTGTAAAAGGTAAAGAAACTAGCCTTCCTGAAGATTTATATGTCCCCCCCAATGCACTAGAGATTCTATTAGACAGTTTTGCTGGCCCTCTAGATTTTCTTTTATACCTCATAAAGAAACAGAACCTTGATATTTTAGATATAAACGTAGCTAAGATAACTGAACAATATACATCTTACATAGAGTTGATGGATGCAATGCAGGTTGAATTGGCAGGAGATTACCTAGTAATGGCTGCTTATTTGGCTGAATTAAAATCTAGAATGTTGCTGCCAAGGCCCTTAGAGCAAACCGAAGATGAGGATCCAAGAGCCGAATTAATTAAGCGACTTCAAGAGTATCAAAGGTACAAAGAGGCTGCAGAACGAATAGATAAAATTCCTAGAATAGATAGAGAAATTTTTGCAGCTAATGCAAAACTACCAGAATTTACTACTCAAGCACCTCTCATAGATGTGCCTCTCGAAGATTTAACGATTGCACTTGCTGAAGTTCTAAGAAGAGCTGAACAATCTCATGCTCATTTAATAAATTTCGAAGAACTCTCAACTAGAGAAAGAATGACCCAAATATTAGAAAGAATGAGAACTGAATCCTTCATAGAATTCACTTCTTTATTCAATCCCAAAGAGGGCAAGATAGGCGTGGTGGTAACATTCTTAGCAATTTTAGAACTTCTGAAAGACTCATTAATTGAGATTGTACAATCAGAGGAGTTTGGTCCTATACACATTAAAGGAATTGAAGAGGTACATTAATGGAGAGGAAACTAAGTGAAATTCTTGAAGCATTGCTTTTATCAGCTTCAAGACCAATAAGCATTGACGATATCGTTAAAGTTTTTGAGGATCCTAAGCCTTCTAAAGACGAGATTAGAAAAGCCCTGAATCAAATAGACCAGGACTGCCTAAAGCGAGGTATTGAATTGAAGAAGATAGCTAGTGGATATCGTTTGCAGGTAAAACAGTCTTTGTCTCAATACATTGCAAAACTTTGGGAAGAAAAACCTCAGAAATTTTCTAAGGCCACTTTGGAGACTCTTTCTCTTATTGCATATAAGCAACCTATAACTAGGGGGGAAATAGAGGAAATAAGAGGAGTAGCTGTTGGAACTCAATTAATTAGAGGGCTTATGGAAAGAGGCTGGGTAAAGATTGTTGGTCAAAGAGATGTGCCCGGCAGACCTTCTTTATATTCTACTACTAAAGAGTTTCTAGATTATTTTGGATTACAACATCTTAGAGAGCTTCCAGAACTCCCTTCTTTGCCTGACCTAACATCAATTGAGCATGAACTACCGATAGATGAACCCGATGAGTCTATTGATAGCTCAAAATCTTTGAATTAAATATTGAAGACCAGGATCCATAAGATCCTCGCAGATCATGGTATTGGATCTAGGAGAGGAATAGAATCATTAATAAGGCAAAAAAAGGTTTTGGTTAATGGTCAGTTGGCCTTCATTGGTCAGCTAGTATCAGAAAAAGATACATTTGAGATCGAAGGCAGATCAATAAAGCTTTTAAAGAAAGATCCTTCTAAAAGAAGGGTTCTGATGTATAACAAGAAGGTAGGAGAAATATCCTCTCGAAGTGATCCTGACCACAAGAAAACTATTTTTGATTCTCTTCCTAAATTGAGATCAGGCAGATGGGTTTCTGTTGGCAGGTTAGATATTAATACTTCTGGATTAATTTTATTTAGTAACGATGGTTCTTTCGCAAATAACTTAATGCATCCTTCCTCTAACATCGAGAGAGAATATGTCGCTAGAGTACATGGTCATGTGAGTGAAAAAATAGTGAATAATCTTATTAAAGGAGTCAAATTAGAAGATGGTTTTGCAAAATTTTCAGATGTTCAGGGAGGAAGGAAAGGAAAAACAAATCAATGGTTTGCAATGGTCATCATGGAGGGTCGTTCTAGAGAAGTAAGAAGGCTATGGGAGAGTCAAGGTTTAGAAATTTCGCGCCTGAAAAGAGTTCGCTATGGCAACCTGTTTTTACCTGCGACTCTAAAGCAAGGCGATTTTAAGGAACTTACAAAAAGTGAGATCAGTGCTCTTGAGCGTCAATCGATTGGCCATTAATATCTTTACTCAAATCACTTATCAAATATAAATAAGGATTCATAATCTCATTAGCCGATGGATTAGACTCCGGATTCTCTGCAGGGTATGCCGACTCTCTCATTTTAGTTCTGACTGCTCCAGGGTTTATACAATTGACTCTGATTGATGAGGTGTTCTGGAGTTCTTCAAATAGGATTTGCATCATTGCTTCAGTTGCAAATTTACTTATCGAGTAAGCCCCCCAGTAAGCTCTTCCTTTTCTACCAACTCCAGATGACGTGAAAATTATCGAGCTACTGCTAGATTCTTTCAAAAGAGGAATCAAATTTTTTGTTAGCAGAAAGCTTGCGTCGAGGTTGACCTTAAGTACATCTCTCCAGACCGAGTAACTGTATTGTTCAAGAGGTTTTTTTTCACCGAGTATCCCTGCATTATTCACCAGTCCATCAATTTGCGAATATTCCTCTTTAATTGCTCCAACAATTTTCTGATAGTTTTTTTCATCAGCAGTTTTAAAATTTATAGTCTGGATGATCACACTACCAGAAGTTATTTGATTTATTTCTTCATAAATGGATTCTAGTTTCTCAATACTCTTACTTAGAAGAATTAAATCTGCACCAAACTCTGCGAAAGTCGTCGCTATTTGTCTTCCTATACCTGAACCTGCTCCAGAGATAACGATTGTTTTACCTTCTAAGAGATTCGAAGGAAAATTATGTTTTTCGAATCGCATTTTCATTATTGGACCAATGCAATCATTTCGTTCGCTTCTTCGAATACATAATCTGCCTTCCATTTCTCCACATTATCATTTAGAGGAATATATCCATAAGCCGCTGCACCGGTGAGCATATTGGCCCTTTCACCTGCTTTAATGTCTATTTGATGGTCACCAATGTAAATACTATTTTCTGGTTTTGAAACTGATAATGTTAGAGCATGAAGAAGTCCATCTGGTTCAGGTTTTCGTGCACCTACGTCATCTGGACATACTAAAAAAGGAGGTTTGAACTTACCCAATTTATCTTGCACAATACCTTTGGCAAATCTTCTCGGTTTATTAGTAACAATTCCCCACTTAATTTTTTTCTCATTTAGTTCATTTAGTACTTCTTCCACTCCATCAAACATTTTGGTATTTGTCAGGCAGCAGTCTTCGTATATATCTAGTAACTCTTGTCTATGAGATTCAATTATTTGATTTGATTCGCCTTGTAGGTTGAGCGCATATGCAGCAAGACTCGCCGCTCCTTGTGATACCCTAGATCGTACTTGCTCATAATCTGCTTCACCAAATTTATACTTTTTTCTGAGTAAATTTACCGCATAAAGAAAATCAGGTGCAGTATCAAGAAGAGTTCCATCTAAGTCGAATGCGAAGAGTTCAATTTTCAAATGCTTTCCTTTTTTGCATGAACCATATAGTTAACTTGGATATCTTTACCAAGCCAATAGTTATCAGTTATGGGGTTATAACTTAATCCTATTGTTTCTTTGGAATTTAGGCCTACATCTCGAATCCATTTTGCTAACTCTGAAGGTTTTATAAATTTTTCGTAATCATGTGTGCCTTTCGGAAGAAGGTTTAATATGTATTCCGCTCCTATAACAGCAAAAAGATAGGATCTCGGGTTTCTATTTATTGTTGAAAAAAATATGTTTCCATTTTCTTTCAAGAGATTAGAGCAGCTCTTTATAATTTCATAAGGTGAAGGGACATGTTCAAGCATCTCTAAACAAGTAATTACATCAAATCTTTCGTCTGGATATGAGGAAGTAAATTCTTCAATTGTTGTTTGTATATATTTAACATCGCTTCCTATAGATTTAGAGTGAGTTTTTGCAACACCAATAGTATTTTCTGAAGCGTCTATACCGGTAACAATAGCACCCAATTCGTTTAGAGCTTCAGCAAGAATACCACCCCCACAACCTACATCTAGAACTTTCTTACCTTCCATAGAAGATCTTTCTTTAATAAAACCGACTCTTAAGGGATTAATTTGATGAAGGGGCTTAAATTCACCATCCTTGTCCCACCATTTTGCAGCAAGTTCATCAAATTTATTTACTTCATCATGATCTAAATTTTTTATGTTCATAGTTAACTTTTTTCATTAAACTGTTCTTCGAAAATTCCAATTCAAAAATAATTATGCAAATATTTTTTCCTAAAGAAGAGGATCACGAGATACGTGCCACTATTTTACCTGAAGTAGCCAAGAAGTTTACTGATTTGGGCATTGAAGTTTTGATTGAATCTGGGCTGGGAGAAAAAGTTTTTGTTTCCGATGAACAATATATTGAGGCAGGTTCAACTGTTTGCAATGAAAAAAAGGAAGGGTTTGGATCAGCCGATGTGGTTTGTAAAATAAATAAACCTAATCATGACGAGATTCAGTCTCTAAAAAAGGATTCCATATACATTAGTTTTTTAGACCCATTTAACGAAAGACAAATTGTATCTGATTTGGCTGCAGCTAATGTGAGCTCCATAAGCATGGAACTTGTTCCAAGAATAACAAGAGCACAAAAGATGGATGCACTTAGTTCCCAAGCAAATTTGGCAGGATATGCAGCTGTAATTGAAGCCTCAAGAACACTTTCTAAGTCTTTTCCAATGATGATGACTGCAGCAGGAACAATCTCTCCTGCCAGAGTATTTGTGGTCGGTGTGGGAGTAGCTGGATTACAAGCTATCGCTACTGCTAAGAGGCTTGGGGCGAGAGTAGAGGCATTCGATACAAGGCCTGTCGTAGAAGAGCAGGTAAAATCTTTAGGAGGAAAATTTGTAAAAATTGATATTGGTGATACTGAGGAGACAGATCAAGGCTACGCAAAAGAATTAACTCCTGAACAAATTAAGATGCAGCAAGATGGTATGAAAAAAATCTGCTCTCAATCCGACGTAATTATAACTACAGCGCAAGTATTCGGTCGACAAGCCCCTAGGATAATAACTCAAGACATGGTTGAAGCAATGCAACCCGGTAGTGTAATTGTGGACATGGCCGTATCTACAGGTGGTAATGTTGAAGGCTCCAAGAATGATGAATATGTTTTCCATAATGGAGTAACAATTATTGGAATGTCCAACTTACCTGGAGAAGTTGCGAGGGATGCCTCTCAAGTGTTTGGTTCTAATTTATTTAATATGATTGAAGAATTTTGGGATAAAGAAAATAAAAATATAAATTTTGATTTAGAAGACGAAATACTCAAAGGATGTGTAATTACCCATCAAGGTAGTATTGTAAACGAATCAGTAAAATAACAGTTAAATATGGAAACACAAATCATACTTTTGATATTTGTATTAGTTCTATCAATCTTTTTAGGTGTTGAACTGATTACAAAAGTACCCTCTACTTTGCACACACCTTTGATGTCAGGTGCCAATGCTATTTCTGGGATAACTTTAGTCGGAGCAATCTTATCTTCAGGATCTTCGGAGATTGTAACTATTATCCTTGGAACTGCTGCAGTTTTTTTTGCATCAATCAATGTTGTAGGTGGATATCTTGTAACAAACAGAATGCTTGGAATGTTTAAAAAGAAATAAAAATGGATACTGCAATACTAGTTAACTTATTTTACATAGCTTCTTCAATTTTGTTTATTGTCGGACTCAAGATGTTGGGATCTCCCGATACTGCAAGAAGAGGAAACTTACTATCTTCTTCTGGAATGCTTTTGGCAGTAACCATAACCTTACTGGATCAGAATATAATCGATTATAGATATATAGCTGGGGCACTAATTGCTGGAAGCATAGTGGGGTATTTCGCAGCTACCAAAGTAAAAATGACCTCAATGCCCGAGATGGTTGCAATTTTTAATGGATTTGGTGGTATTGCTAGCCTTTTAGTTGGTTCGGCTGAATATGTTTCTGGGACTTTCGATAATCCTGCCTTTTTAGGAGCTATATTTTTAACAGTTTTAATAGGTGGTCTAACTTTTAGTGGCAGTATTATTGCATATGGAAAGTTATCTGAAGTAATCTCAGGGAAGCCATATCTCTACAAAGGACAACAATTTGTAAATGGAATTTTATTGATAGCCATTTTGTTTGTTGGAATAAATATGCTTTTCATTCAAGGTTTCATTTCCTCCGAAGAAACACTTGTCTTGCTAATAGTTCTCGCTTTTATTCTTGGTGTATTGTTTGTAATACCTATTGGCGGAGCTGATATGCCGGTTGTAATTGCCTTGCTCAATAGTTTTTCAGGTTTAGCAGCTTGTGCTGCAGGTTTTGTCATTCTTAATAATGTACTTATTGTGGCAGGTGCCCTGGTTGGTGCAAGCGGACTGATACTTACAAATATAATGTGTAAGGCAATGAATAGATCATTAGCAAATGTTCTATTTAGCGGTTTTGGGGCTGCTCCCGACGCTACTTCTGAGTCAACCCAAGAACAAGGTGAAGTAAAACCTATTTCTGCTGAGGATGCTTACTTGATACTAGAAGCTGCCTCATCTGTATTAATAGTACCTGGTTACGGAATGGCAGTCGCGCAAGCACAACATGCGGTGAGGGAATTGGGAGAGTTATTAGAGGATAATGGGGCAGAAGTTAAGTATGCAATTCACCCAGTAGCGGGAAGAATGCCTGGACATATGAATGTATTACTTGCTGAGGCAAATGTCTCTTACGATGTTTTAGTTGAACCTGATGATGTTAATCCTGTAATGGAAACTGTTGATGTTTGTATTGTAATTGGGGCAAACGACGTAGTTAACCCAGATGCCAAAGATAATGAGGGCAGCCCTATCTACGGCATGCCTATTATTGAGGTGGATAATGCTAAAACGGTCTTTGTATCTAAAAGATCAATGGCATCAGGATTTGCAGGTATTCAGAACCCTCTATTCTTTAAATCCAACACAAGAATGTTGTTTGGAGATGCAAAAGAAACTGTATCCACATTAGTCTCTGAATTTAAGGGCTAGTCACTATTTTTAGGCTTAATTTTAAGCGATTTTTGTGGTCAATTATGCTAAAATTAGCGTAATTTGATACTGCGAAAATCATGCCAAAATATTTCTCTTTCCTTAGAAGGATTTTCCTGTCATTTCAACAAATTTTTAAATTTTTGGATCTAAATTATGGGTGAAATTGCTGCTAAGGAAATTGTTCCTGTAGACATAGGACAAGAGCTCAAACAATCTTATCTTGATTACGCCATGAGCGTAATTGTAGGCAGAGCCTTGCCAGATGCGAGAGATGGATTAAAACCTGTCCATCGCAGAGTCCTCTATGCAATGCATGTCTTGAATAATGATTTCGGTAGACCGCATAAGAAGTCAGCCAGAATAGTTGGAGATGTCATTGGTAAATATCATCCTCACGGAGATAGTGCAGCTTACGAAACTATTGTAAGAATGGCTCAATGGTGGTCTCTGAGATATCCCTTAGTAGACGGACAAGGAAATTTTGGATCTATGGATGGAGATGGACCAGCCGCACAAAGGTATACAGAAGTAAGAATGGCCAGAATATCTCAGGAGTTATTGGCAGATCTTGAAAAGGAAACAGTAAACTATGTAGAAAATTACGATGGCACTGAAATGATGCCAGAAGTTTTACCCACAAAGATTCCAAATATGCTCGTGAATGGTTCTGCTGGAATCGCTGTTGGGATGGCTACAAATATGGCACCTCATAATTTGAATGAGTCTTTGTCTGCTTGTTTAGCCTACATAGACAACCCAGAAATTTCAGTTCAAGAGCTAATGGAATTCATGCCTGGACCAGATTTTCCTACAGGAGCAATCATTAATGGTAAGGCTGGAATCGTAAGTGCTTACGAAACAGGTAGAGGGCGAGTAAAAATAAGAGCTAAAACTGAATTTGAAGATGAAGAAAAGGATAAGGCGAAAATTATTATTACTGAGATGCCCTATCAAGTAGTAAAAGCCAGATTGATTGAAAAAATAGCCGAGCTTTCTAGGGATAAAAAGTTAGAGGGCATAAGGGATATAAGAGATGAATCTGACAAGGATGGAATTAGGGTGGTCATTGAACTGAAATCAGGTCAAATTCCAGATGTAGTTCTCAATAATCTATATTCTCAAACTCAGATGCAAACTGTTTTTGGTATTAATAATGTTGCGTTAATTGATGGAGAACCAAAGTTACTGAATCTTAAATCAATACTTTCAGTTTTCTTCAACCATAGAAAAGAAGTTGTTTCTCGAAGGACATTTTTCGATTTAAGAAAAGCAAAAGAAAGAGGGCACATCTTAGAAGGTCTCACCATAGCATTGGCTAATATTGATGAGATGATAGACCTCATTAAGAAATCAAAAGAGGGATCCGAAGCAAAGAAGAAATTACTCTCAAAAAAATGGAAACCAGGAAAAATAACTGCAATGCTTGAAAAGGCTGGACCAGATGCTTGTAAAATTGATGTAACTGACAATTCTGTTGGTCTAATCGGAAGGACTTATCAATTATCCGAACAGCAAGCTCAAGCAATATTGGACATGAGATTGCAGAGGCTTACTGGCCTTGAGCAAGATAAGTTAATTAAAGAATACGAAGAAATAATAGATCACATAACATATTTGCTAGAAATACTTGGAGACTCTGAAAGATTAATCGAGGTTGTTAAAGAGGAACTTTTGGAAGTTCAAGAGAAATATAAGGATGATAGACGAACTGAAATACAAGATTCAGCAGCAGATCTAACTGAAGCTGATCTGATTACTCCCGAAGATAGAGTGGTGACTATTTCTCATGAAGGTTATGCCAAAACTCAACCACTAGAGGAATATAGGGCACAGAGAAGAGGAGGAACCGGAAAGACTGCAGCATCAGTTAAAGATGAAGATTTTGTTGAACAGCTATTAGTAGCAAATACACATACAACACTTCTATGCTTTTCTAACTTAGGACAAGTTTACTGGTTAAAAGTATATGAGATTCCTTCTGCTGGACGTGCTGCGAAAGGTCGACCTCTAGTCAATCTTATACAACTCAGTGAGGGCGAGAGAATAACAAGCATGGTGCCCGTGGAGGAATATGATGATCAGCATTTCATTTTAATGGCTACTCGCGCTGGGACAGTAAAAAAGACTGTATTAACAGAATTTCAAAATCAGAGAAAAGGCGGTAAAAGAGCAATAACTTTAGAAGATGATGATGAGCTTGTTGGAACTACTGTAACTGATGGTAGCAAATTTGTTATGTTGGTTACTAATGCTGGGAAGGCAGCCCATTTTTCTGAAACAGAAGTAAGATCTATGGGAAGAACCGCTAAAGGAGTAAGAGGGATCAAGCTGGAAAAAGAACAGCATGTAATTTCCTTAATAATTCCAGAGGAAGAGGCTAGCATCTTTACAGTAAGCGAAAACGGATATGGAAAACGTTCAAAATCTATTGACTTCAGAAAAACTAGGCGAGGAGCCAAAGGAGTTATTGCAATGCAAATCTCTGAAAGAAATGGTCAGTTAATTGGAGCTGCGCAAGTCACAGAAGATGATGAATTAATGCTCATATCCGATAAAGGTATGTTGGTTAGAACCAGAGTGTCGGAGGTGAATATTATTGGAAGAAATACCCAAGGCGTTACCGTGATTAGATTAAAAGATTCAGAAAAGTTAATTAGCATTGCTCCTATAAGTGAAGAGTTCATAGGAGATGAATAATGCCAAGAAAATTTAATTTTGGTGCAGGTCCGGCAACAATGCCGGAATCTGTTTTAACAGAGGTTCAAGAAGAGCTTTTAGATTGGAATGGTCTTGGATTGTCTGTAATGGAAATAAGTCACAGAAGTCCAGAGTTCATAGAAATTGCTAAACAAGCAGAAAGTGACTTTCGAGATTTATTATCTATTTCTGACGAGTATGCTGTGTTATTCACACATGGTGGAGCAACCATGCAAAATGCTATGGTACCTTTAAATTTAGCATCTCCGGAGGGTAATGTTGATTATGTAAATAGTGGACACTGGGCCAAACGTTCAATCAAAGAGGCCGAAAGATATACAAATGTCAATATCGCAGCTACGTCTGAAGAAGAAGATTTTAAATACTTTCCTGCTCAAGATTCTTGGATATTTTCTGATAATTCATCTTATGTGCATTACACCCCTAATGAAACCATTGGTGGTTTGTGTTTAAGAACATTGCATGACTGTGAGATACCTGTTGTAGCTGATTATTCTTCAGGTATTCTTTCTGAACCGATTGATGTAAGTAAATTCTCTTTAATTTATGGAGGAGCTCAAAAAAATATTGGTCCCTCGGGCCTCGGTTTTGTGATTGTAAAGAAAGATTTATTGGGAAAGGCGCAATCCATTACCCCCAATCTTCTAAATTACACCCTAATTAATGAAGGCGAGTCTATGTCCAATACTCCTCCAACTTTTGCTTGGTATGTTGCTGGTAAAGTATTTAAATGGCTTAAATCCATGGGAGGAGTCGAAGCTATTTCTATAATAAATAATAGAAAAGCCAACAAGTTATATGACTATATTGATTCTTCAGATTTCTATTCAAATAATATCAATATAGAAAATAGATCGATTATGAATGTTCCCTTTTTACTGGGGAATGAAGATTTAAATGATAAGTTCCTTGAGTTTTCTAAAGAAGCTGGTTTGTTGGCTTTGAAGGGTCACAGATCTGTTGGAGGCATGAGAGCTAGTATATACAATGGTCTTCCTGAAGAAGCAGTAGATGCTTTAATTGAATTCATGGACTTCTTTCAAAAAGAATATAGTTAATTTGGGATGTCTAAAAACAGCGATCTATCTAAAATCAGAGATAAAATTGACTCTCTTGATAACCAAATACTATCTTTGCTAAATGAACGTGCAGAACTAGCTGTTCTAGCTGGGCAGGCTAAAGAAGATCCAATTAAATATAAACCCGCCAGAGAATCTTCAATTTTAAAGAGGGTATTAGATTTAAATGAAGGACCTTTGGAGTCAGAACAAGTCAAAAATGTTTTTAATGAGATAATTTCGAGTTGCAGATCAACTGAATCAACTTTCTCAATATCTTATTTAGGCCCAGAAGGGACATTTTCAGAATCAGCGCTTCAAGGCCAATTTGGTAAATCAGTGGACAAGATACCTCAAGAGACCATACGCTCGATTTTTGAATCTGTTGATCGTGGAGAATCTGATTTTGGTATTGTGCCAATAGAAAACTCTACTGAAGGATCTGTTAATTCCACTTTGGATTGTCTAAGCGAGTTTAATCTTAAAATTTGTGGCGAGATAGAAATGGAAATCCATCACAATCTACTGGGGCATAACAAACCATTGCCTAAAAATGGATTTGAGATTCATGCTCATGAACAAACTCTCGGACAATGCAGAGCATGGTTAGAGTCTTATTGTCCAGAAGTCAAATTAGTCAGTGTAAGTAGTAATGCGCAAGCAGCATCAAATGTCAAAGAAGATAATACAGTCATTGCTATTGCAGGAGAACTCGCTGCAAAGAAATATGGTTTAGATATTCTTAGTAAGAATATTGAAGACTATTCGAGCAATACAACACGTTTTTTAACTATAGGTAATATAGAATCGGGACAAACTGATTCTGATAAAACATCTATTATGGCTACCACTAAGAATGAAGAGGGTGCTCTCTATTCTTTATTGGAGCCCTTTAATAAATTAAATGTTAACTTGTATCATTTGACCTATAGACCTTCAAAAGTGAACAAATGGCAGTATTCATTCTTTATAGATTTTGATGGACATAAAGACGATGACCTCTTAAAAGAATTATTATCAAGCCTAGCCAACAAGGAAATCGAAGTAAAGATTCTTGGCTCTTACCCCAAATCATTAGGTTAATTTATGGATTTAAAAAAATTAGTCAACAAAGGAGTAGATAGTCTCAGTCCTTATGAACCTGGCAAGCCAATTGAAGATCTAGAAAGGGAAATTGGAATAAAGAATGCAATCAAACTAGCCAGTAATGAGAATCCCATAGGCCCTAGTCCAAAGGTTTTGCAGTCAATAGATGTAATATTGAAAGAAACCCATAGGTATCCTGATGGTAATGCTACTAGGCTGAAAGACAGTATTGCTAAAAAATTTAATACTTCACCTAATCAAGTAACAATCGGTAATGGATCTAATGACATAATCGAGTTTATTGCCCGAAGTTTTTTAGGATCTGACGATAGTGCTATTTATTCAGAACATGCATTTGCTGTTTATCCATTAGTAGTGAAAGCTGTTGGAGCAAAAGGAATTGAAGTTCCGGCTAAGGATTTTTCTCATGATCTGGAAGCGATGCTTAATGCCATAGAGGAAAATACAAAATTAATCTTTATAGCTAATCCCAATAATCCAACTGGTTCTTTTGTTGATCTTGATGAGTTGCTAGATTTTTTAGAAAAAGTGCCTGAAGATATAATAGTGTTATTAGATCAAGCTTATTATGACTATTCTTCGTTTGAAACTAGAGATGCTGATTTTGATATCTTAAAAAAATTTCCAAATCTCGTAATGAGTAGGAGTTTTTCTAAAGCTTACGGTCTTGCCGGATTTAGAGTTGGCTACTCTGTTTCATCAGAAGACATGGCTAATTACCTTAATAGAGTTAGACAACCATTTAATGCTAATTCACTTGCTCTATATGCTGCAGAGAAAGCTTTGGAAGATGACGAATATATGAATCAATGTCTTCAACTCAACTCTGAGCAAAAGAAAGTACTTTATGAGGGTCTTAATTCTCAAGGATACGAATATCTCCCCAGTAGAGCAAATTTTATATCCTTTGACTGCAAGAAAGATTCAAACGATGCCTTTAATAAATTACTTCATGAAGGAGTAATAGTTAGATCCTTGGGCGTATATAAAATGCCTAATTTCTTAAGAGTCTCCATAGGCTTGCCTGAAGAAAATCTTATTTTTCTAGAGAAATTAAAACTAACTTAGAGTTAGATGAGCAACATAAAAGAATTTGATAACATCTTAATTGTTGGTTTAGGTCTAATCGGCGGATCGATTGCGAAGAAAATCAAAGAGATTGATTATTCAGCAAATGTATATGGGTTTGAAAAAAATCAAGAAATACTCAAAGAAGCAAACAAAAAAGGTCTCGTGACCAATGACAAAGAAATTGATCTTAAAAACTCTAAAAACCTATTAGTAATATTTTGCGTTCCAGTTTTGTCCTTCAAAAAGGCTTTGAACTCTGTTAAAAAACACTTACCTTCACAAAATATAATATTTACTGACACTCTCAGTACAAAAACTGAAATTTTTAATTCCCTGTCAGATGAGTTTAGTGACATTCTAGGAAGCTTTGTTTTATCCCATCCAATCGCAGGTTCTGAAAAAAGCAGCTTATACAATTCTAAGAAAGGCCTATTTGAAAAGAAAGTGGTCGTAATTTCACCTCACGAAAAAAATAATCAGAATGATATCGATAAAGTCATTAATTTTTGGAGATTGCTAGGATCATCTTCAAAGATTCTTTCCTATAAAGATCATGACTTTTTGTTCTCTAAAACAAGTCATTTGCCACATGTAATATCTTACTCTCTAACTGAAAGCTTATTTAGAGATTTAGGTGATAAAACTTTTGATTTCTCTGGTGGAAGCCTGGAGGATTACACTCGTATCGCATCAAGCGATCCACATATGTGGAAAGATATTATGATTTCTAATCATCAAAATATCTTAGATTCCATAGAAGATTTTGAAGAAAGTCTTACAAATTTAAAGGTTCTAATTAAGAAAAAAGATGAGAAAGCGCTAATTGATTACTTTAACAGAGTAAAGACATTAAGAGATAATTCAGTCAAATCCGATGAACTTTAAAGTTAAGAAAGGAAAGGGTGTGAGGGGTGAAATAACAATTCCCGGGGATAAGTCTATATCTCATAGGTCCATAATGTGTTCATCTCTAGCAGAAGGCAAATCAAAAATCTATGGATTCTTAGAAGGAGAAGATTGTTTAGCCACTAAACTTGCCTTCCAAGACATGGGTATTAATTTTGAGACAAATAATGATGAAATAGTAGTTCATGGTTCAGGCTTATATGGATTGAAGGAACCAAAAAAAGAAATTAATTTGGGAAACTCTGGAACATCTATTAGGCTGTTAAGTGGAATATTATCTGCCCAGAAGTTTTCTTCAACTCTTATAGGAGATGAGTCTTTATCATCTAGACCTATGAATAGAATCATAGAACCCCTGTCTCTGATGGGCGCAAATATCAAGTCTCAAAACTCTGGAAGACCGCCTTTAGAGATTGGAAAGTCAGATATGCTAAATTCAATAAACTACGACCTTCCTATTGCGAGCGCTCAAGTGAAATCAAGTATTTTATTTGCAAGTCTTTACTCTGAAGGAAAGACGATTGTAAGAGAGAAACAAACAACTCGTAACCATACAGAAATAATGTTCAAGCAATTTGGAGTACCTTTGAGTATTCAAGATACAGATGATGGAAAAAATATAGAAATGCTTTCTCCATCAAGATTAAAAAGTACTGAAATTGATATTCCGGGAGACTTCTCTTCTGCAGCATTCTTTATTTTGGCAGCATTAATAATCCCTAATTCAAATTTAACAATTAAAAATGTAGGTATGAATGAAACTCGTATAGCATTATTAAATGCTTTTCAGGAAATGGGTGCTGAAATAGATATTATTAACAAAACTAGAGAATTTGAACCCCGCGCTGATTTAAAAGTTAAATTCTCAAAACTAAAAGGTATAAATCTTGATACTAAGTTAGTACCTAATTTGATAGATGAATTACCGGCCTTCTTTGTTGCTGCGGCAATGTCATCTGGTTCAACTGCCGTAAGAGATGCTGAAGAATTAAGGCATAAAGAATCTGACAGACTAGAAGCTATGGGAGATGTACTCAAATCACTTGGTGTGGATTTTAATATGTATCAAGATGGAATGGATATAAATGGTTTCGATAACAATAATACTTTCAGTTCTTACACAGGAGGAAAAATAGAATCTTTCGGTGATCACAGAATAGCGATGTCTTCTGCAATTGCATGCAGTCTCTTCGATCAGGAATCACTTGTTTTAAATACTGATAATGTAAATACCTCATTTCCAACATTTTTAACGATTGCAGATCAAGTAGGCCTAAATATCAGTTTAGAGGAAAGTTCATGATACCAGTTATAACAATTGATGGTCCGAGTGGTGCAGGTAAAGGAACAATTGCCCAGATGCTAGCACTTGAACTGAATTGGAATATTTTAGATAGCGGAGCTTTATATCGAACATTAGCTTTTTTTATGAAGGAAAATACTATCAATTTAAATAATTTCGAAGAAAATCGAAATTTATTAAAAGAAAGATTTAGAGTTTCATTTGATCCAGGAACACCAGGCGAGCCTGTGAAAGTTATGTTTGAAAATAAGGACATTACATCGATAGTAAGAACAGAAGAGATGGCTAAATTAACTTCTACTTTAGCTGCAGAACCTGTGATAAGAGATTTTATTAAGCCCTGTCAAAGAGATTTTATGAAGTTACCTGGCTTGGTTGCAGATGGAAGAGACATGGGTACTGTCATTTTTACCGATGCAAAATATAAAATCTTTCTAACAGCTTCTGCAGAAGAAAGAGCTAAAAGAAGACAAACACAGTTGAAAAGACAAGGTTTGGAGGTTAACATGCGATCCCTTTTACAAGAGTTAAAGGAGAGGGATCGTAAAGATACGGAAAGAGAACATTCGCCGTTATTTCCCGCTGAAGACTCTGTGTTAATTGATACAAGTAATTTAAACCCTGAAGGAGTGGTAAAGGAAATAAAAACTTACCTATAAAATAAAAATATGGCAGCAAGCTTTGAACAACTATTAGACGAGAATTTAAGTACGGTAATTATGAAACAGGGCAGTCTCGTGACTGGCATTGTGATAGACATTTTAGATAATCACGTAGTGGTTCATGTGGGATTAAAATCTGAAGCAGTGGTTCAAGTATCTGAATTCTATAATGAATCAGGAGAGCTGGAACTAGAAATAGGAGACGAAGTTCAGTTAACCCTTGAGGCTATTGAAGACGGTCATGGAAATACTCGTGTTTCAAGAGAAAAAGCTATAAAGCAAGAAGTTTGGAAGAGAATAGAAGAATCATTGGCTAACGAATCCATCCTAAAGGGACTCATAACAGGTTCTGTAAAAGGAGGTATGACTGTTGATGTTCAGGGTATAAAGGCTTTTCTACCCGGATCATTAGCTGAAGTTATGCCCACAAAAGATTTAGAACATTTAGTAGGAAACTACGAAGAATTTAAAGTAATCAAATTGGATAAAGATAAAAATAATGTTGTACTTTCAAGGAAAGCTGTAATTCAGGAAGCAAATTCTGAAGAGAGAGAAAAACTTCTCTCAACATTAGCCGAAGGCCAAGTCATTAAAGGAGTGGTTAAAAACTTAACAGATTATGGAGCATTTGTTGATTTAGGTGGAATAGATGGACTTCTTCACATTACAGACATTTCTTGGAGTAGAATCAACCATCCCTCCGAGGCTATTAATATTGGAGAAAGGCTGGATGTAAAAATCATCAAATATGATGCTGAACAGAAGAAGGTTTCTCTTGGTGTGAAACAATTAATAGATGATCCTTGGGTTGGAATTGAATCAAAATTTCCACTAAATACATCAGTTATGGCAAAAGTTACTAATCTTACTGACTACGGTTTTTTTGCAGAAATAGAACAGGGTGTTGAAGGCCTAGTTCATGTTTCAGAAATAGATTGGACAAATAAGAATATTCATCCTTCTAAAGTGGTGCAATTGAATGATCAAGTAGAGGTCATGATTCTTGAAGTTGACGAAGAAAAGAGAAGAATATCCCTTGGATTAAAACAACTTAAGGAAAATCCTTGGCAAGTTTTTGCACATAAATATAAAGAAGGTGACAAAGTTACTGGTGCTATAAAATCCATAACAGATTTTGGAGCGTTTATTGAACTTGAAGGAGGAATAGATGGTTTAGTCCATCTTTCCGATATTTCTTGGGACGAAAGTGAAGAATCAGCAAGGTCCTTAAATAAAGGTGATGAAGTTGAAGCTCTTGTTTTATCCATCGAAGCTGAAAGAGAAAGAATTTCTCTAGGCATGAAACAACTTCTCTTTGATCAGTTTGGTGACTTTACAGAATCTAACAAAAAAGGAAGTAGGGTCAATGCAGTTATCATCGGTTCATCGGAAGAAAGAGTTGAACTAAGACTCAGTGATGGTGTTAATGGATATCTTCCAATGAAAGATTATACTAATTCAATGTCTGACATTTCCCTGGAGGAAGGAAATAACATAGAAGTCGTCATTGCAAATGTAAATCGAAAAGATAGAGAAATAATTCTTTCTTTAAGAGCACTGGAAAAACAAGACGAAAAAAGCGCCCTTCAAGATAATGCAAAAAAAAATAAAGAGATAGAAGAAGCAACAAAGTCTAATATCGGTGATCTAATTAAAGCTGAATTGCAAGATACTGATAAAGACGATGAATAAGTCTGATTTAGTAAAAAAACTATCTTCCAAGGAAAATTCACTCAATGAAGAAGATGTATATCTGTCTGTATCTCTGATTATTAAACTAATTACAGATACGCTAAATAATTCCAATAGGATTGAGGTTAGGAACTTTGGAACTTTCTCAACAAGACATAGAAGCCAGCGCGTTTCAAGAAATCCAAAAACTGGCACATCAATTTTAGTCGAATCTAAATTTTATCCTTATTTCAGAGCATCCAAACACTTAAAAGAATCTTTAAACAAATAAAATATAAGAAGTTGTATAGTATCCTTAATAAAAAGAGGGATATATGTCACAGGAATTAAAAAATAAGATCAAACAAACCTTTATTGATTCGATATCTGTCAAACAAAAGATAATTGAAAATAATAGCTTTTCTGTTCTTATAGATGCAGGTGATATTATCTCCAGATCAATAATTAATGGAGGTAAATTACTTATTTGTGGGAATGGAGGTTCTGCTGCTGATGCACAACATCTAGCTGCAGAATTTTTAATCAGACTGACTTCTGATGTAAATAGAAAAAGTATACCTGCTTTATCATTAGCACAAGATACTTCTACACTTACAGCTTGCATCAACGATTATGGTCCAGATGATATTTTCAAAAGAGTATTTTCGTCGCTATATTCTGATGGAGATATTCTTTTAGCCATTACAACCTCTGGCAATTCAAAAAATATAATTGAGACACTAAAGCTGGCTAAACTTAAGGGTATATACTCTTTAGGTTTCTTAGGGAATGGAGGAGGAGAGGCACTTAATTACTGCGATTCAGCTTTTGTTGTTCCAGATGATGTAACTGCTAGGATTCAAGAAAGTCATATAACTGCTGGCCACGCTTTACTTCAATATATCGAAGATCAGCTACTGGAAAGCGGTTGGCTAGTAAAAAATTAATCAATCATGGGCTTCGGTCTTATCATTATTTTAATATTTATTATCTTGATTGGAATCTATTCGCTTCTGCTCTTAAATTTAAATCAAAGTATAGTTCTCTTAGATCTATTCTTCATTGAATTAGATTTCTCCATAGGCCAAATACTCTTGGCCACTTTTCTCACGGGAATGATTGTTACTTTATTACTTGAGTTTTTTTTCTTTTTAGCTAGAAAAAAAAATAAGCATGAATAAGATAAGATCAGAAATAAAGAATAATCTTTCGTCATTTGGAAAGAAACTATATGGTTCGCATATATCTGAACTCCGAAAAGACTCAAATCTAAATGACTACTCTGTCACTACATCACTTGCCAATTTTGACTATTCTAAAAATCGAATAAATCAAGAGAGTTTAAATTACCTTCTTGAAGCGTTGGACTCGCTTGAAGTAAGAAAATCTCTAAAAGAACTATTTGAAGGAGAAACAAAAAATCCAACTGAAAATCAATACGTCTCTCACACAATTTACAGGAACAAGAATTTTAATGAGAACTATAAATCGATTCTTTCTGAGAGAGATAAGATGAAGTCTTTTTTAGAATCTTCTTTAGAGAAAAGACCATTCAAAAACTTAATTTGTATAAGTATTGGTGGGTCGAGATTAGGGCCTGAATTGCTATACGAATTTCAATCCTTAAGTGATCCAGTAAAAGTTTTCTTTTGCTCTAGTTATGATCTATTGGAATTGAAAGATACTCTTAAGAGTCTTAAGCAAAAGGACACTGTAATTTTTATTTCTTCAAAATCATTCCAGACATCGGAGATATTAAAAAATTTGTCCTATGTAAAATCTTGGCTAAAAAGAGATCCAACTTCAAATATTGATGATCATTTATATGCAATATCCTCAAATACCGCTGCCATGGCATCTCATGATATTCCGAAGGATAACCAATTTGTTATTTTAGATTCCTTGGGAGGCAGATATTCCGTCTGGTCATCGATGAGTATTCCTGGTTTCATAAACTCTGACTTTGAGTGTTACTTGGATTTCTTGGAAGGGGCTAGTCTTGCCGATAAATATACTCTTAATGAGCCATGGAGAAATAATATTTCTGCAATAATGGCATTATTGAGTGTCTGGAACTCTAATGCTTTAAAAATCAATAATCATGCAGTATTCACTTATAACTTTAGATTACGCTCTCTAACAAAATATATAGCTCAACTAAGCATGGAGAGTAATGGCAAATCTATAAATCATAAATTTTATGAATCTCCTTTTAATACTTCACCATTGATTTGGGGTGGCTACGGAATTGAATTGCAACACTCAGTGTTTCAATGGTTACTGCAAGGAAAGACAGAGTCATCATGTGATTTTATAGGAGTAAATAATGATTCTGAAGAATCATTTGATTCTCATAAAATGCTTCTTTCTCAAGTAATTGCTTTAACTGAAGGAAAAAAAGATAAAGTTGACCCTTATAAATCTATTGAAGGGAATACTCCTTGCTCAGTATTGCAAATTAACACTTTAAACTTAAGAAGCTTAGGATTTATCATGGCTCTTTATGAACATAAAACATTTATTGAAGCAATAATTTTAGGATTAGATCCATTTGACCAATGGGGAGTTCAATTAGGGAAGAATTTAGTCTTTACTTCCAAAACCAACAATAAATTTTTTGAGGAACATTTCCCTCAAGTCTTTTTACCTAAATGCTAAATTGCATTATTCCAGAACAAGGCGCTATAACCATGTTAAAAAACTTGGTATATTTTTTTTTCTATTTTGAGTTAAGCATATGGAACAAAAAAATTTTATAAGTCCACCTTTAATAATTCCTGATAGCGAAAAAGAAATTCCAAATTTCCTTAAAACTCTTCCAAAATCTCCTGGTGTTTACAAATTTCTTGACCAATACAATACTCCTCTTTACATAGGTAAAGCTAAACTCTTGAACCAGCGTATTAGGTCTTATTTCCAAACTTCTTCAAAATCAAAAAAAATAGAGAAACTTATAGAAGAGGCCGAATTCGTCGAACTTTCCATAACAAGTACAGAGCTAGAATCTTTACTTCTGGAGCAATTCTTAATTAAAGAATTTAAACCTAAATTTAATGTTCAGTTTAAAGATGATAAGGGTTATCCCTGGATAAAAATTGACAAGTATAAGAAATATCCTTCTGCAAAATCTTTTTTAGGAAAAAAGCAAGAAAATGGAAAATTCTATGGACCCTTCCCAAATTCTTATGCTGTTAGAGATGCTTTGAAAGTGGTACAAAAGACTTTCAAACTTAGAAATTGCTCTGATTCCTCGTTTAGGAGTAGAAAAAGGCCTTGTCTACAATATGAAATAGGAAGATGTTCCGCTCCTTGTGTAGGCTTAATAAACATGGATGATTATAAACAGGAAGTAGAATCTGCAGAGCTACTTTTAGAGGGTAAATCAAATAAACTTATCGATGAATTTTATGAATTGATGGATAAATATTCTTTAAATAAGGATTATGAAAGAGCAGCTATCTACAGAGACAGAATATCTTCTATTAGAGACATACAAAGATCTCAAAGTATTACAGGTTTCAAAGAACAGAGAGATGCAATATATGTTCATGCAAAATCAGGTATCTCAAAAATCGGAGTTACTCATGTGAACGAAGGCTGGGTTACAGGACATCAGAATTACTTGGAAGTTGAAGATCTTTTTGAAGAAGATGTTTTAGAGAAATTTATTTTGCAAAATTATTTTCTTATTAAAGATTGTCCGCCTTATCTTGTAATTAGTAGGAAGTTAAAAAATAAAGATTTTATAGAAGAATCTTTATCGAAGCATCATTCAAAACGAATAAAGATAATTACTAGGCCTAGTAAAAAAGACAAAGGACTTTTAGAGATATGTAAGTCAAATACTGAATACAGTCTAGGCAATAAAATAAATAAAAAGACGTTAAGTAATAAGTTGAAGAATCTAGAGAGCTTATTAGATATGAGAAATCCGATCGAAACTATCGAATCATATGACATTAGTCATCACGCAGGGGAATATGCTGTAGGTGCGTGCGTGGTCTATTCAGAAAAGGGAAGGCTAAAAGATCAATCTAGACTTTACAACATTGATAAAAAGAATTCCGGTAATGATATTGCTTCTATGATGGAGCTAATAGATAGAAGGTTTAATAAACAATCTTTAAATAAAGTCCCAAGTTTAATAATAATTGATGGAGGAAAAACACATTTAGAATTTACCCTTAAGAAGTTTAAACAATTGGATATACAGGACGTCAAAATTATTTCCATATCGAAAGGTGCAAGAAGAAAAGCTGCTTTTGATTTAATTCATTTAGATAATGGGAAATCTTTAGGTATATCTCCAGGTTCTCCAGAACATTCACTCATACAGATAATTAGAGATGAAACTCATAGGTTAGCAATATCTAGACAAAAGAAGAAACGTTCGAATTCTTCTTTCATATCATCTCTCGATAGTCTTGAAGGTATCGGAAGGGTTAGAAAAAAATCTTTGTTGAGATATTTTGGTTCTGTAAAACAATTAAAAAGAGCTAGCGTCAATGATATAACTAATGTGAAAGGTATTGGTAAAGAACTAGCTATTTCTATTTTCACGAATCTACATAAATGAATTTAACTTTGGCTTCTTACATAACATTACTGAGGATTGTTCTGATAGCTCCCATTGCCTCTTTTATTTATTTTGGTGGTTTATTAAATAGTATTCTTGCATTACTCTTTTTTTTAATTGCTTCTATAACGGACTATTTAGATGGGTATATTGCTAGGAAGACTTCTACAGAAACAGACCTTGGTGCAACGCTCGATCTATATGCTGATAAACTTCTAATAATCATTGTTTTGATTTTCATAAATGCAGCAATAGATGACACTTTATTAATCGCCCTTTCTTCAATAATTATAATTAGAGAATTTATCCTTATAGTGCTCCGCCATTTTAAAACCTTAAGAGGCAGACTTAAAGTTCGTGCATTAGGCAAGCTTAAAACATCTATACAAATGATTGCTATTTCTATGCTCTTAATCGCACCATATGCAGGCACAGGCTTGTACTATGTTGCTTTAAGCCTTACTGCTATTGCCGCGTTGATATCGACTATTTCGTTGATAGACTATTTAAGGATTCTAGTTAGAGATGATTAATAATTTAATCTGCAAAATAATTTATTTTAGTTTGCCCTTTTCTCTCATTTCTTTTCTAATTTTAGTAGCGCTTATGTCAGTTATTTCTGATTCAAAAGTCTCTTCTTCAAATACGTAGCCAACCCCTCTGCCATAAGTAATATTAGTAATATTGGGTACTAACATTATTTCGAAATTTTTACCTCGAATGTATCCATCCTTTTCAAGGCCTTCTTCAATATTAGAACATACATCTTCCCATGAGAAAGGATTATCATCTTGTCCATCTCCACCAGAGGCACCCTCCACATCTCTCACTTGGATAATTACTTGCCCGGTTTTTTCAATAGCCCTTTTGAATAGAGCTTGGTGACCATCATGCCAGGGCTGCCATCTTCCTAACATTTGTACAGTAGGTTTTTTCCAATCAAACATAATTATTTCGTATTTAGCGCATGCGCAATTTCAATCTGAGTTTTATCATTCCATTCTGTTACCTCAAAATCAAATTGCATTGGTTTTTCAAAGATTTTATTTGTATCTTCAAATCTTCCTGCTTCTATGGTGTTCATCCATATTAAGACATCAGCTTCAAACATTTTACGCGTTTCTTCTGTAGGGCAGACAAAATCACAAATGACTTTCCTACCTTTGATTGATTCAAAGTCTGCAAATGTTTTCATTCTTTCACTCTGCCTGAGTCTACCTTCATTGGAGAAATCCCAGTCACCAGCCATTTCTCTAACCTTGTCTGCATTGTACCAAGCTGACTGAATCAACGGTTGCAATCTTTGAGCCAGGTATGTTTTTCCACTTCCTGGAAGACCTAGAATTAAAATTTTCATTTATTTACAAATTTATTGATTTAAAGATTAAGTTAATCTTAACAGTGAAAGTTTATATATAATAACATCATTGAGTTTTAGAAACTAATATTCAAAATTAAATTGGCTGAGTGGCAGAGTGGTTATGCAGCGGATTGCAAATCCGTCAACGCCGGTTCAATTCCGACCTCAGCCTTCAAAGCTCAATTTATGCCCGGGTGGTGGAATTGGTAGACACAAGGGACTTAAAATCCCTCGAAGGAAACTTCGTGCCGGTTCGAGTCCGGCCCCGGGCACCATTGTTTAGGGAGTAAAATGAAAATTTCTATAGTCAGCGGCGGTTTTGATCCAATTCATTCTGGTCACATAGCATATCTAGAAGCTGCTTCAAAGATGGGAGATATACTAGTTGTCCTATTAAATAATGATGAGTGGTTAATAGATAAGAAAGGGAGTTTTTTTATGCCATTTGAAGAGAGAAGTAAAATATTAAAAAGCCTAGAAATGGTAGATGAAGTTCATGGGTTCCAGAATGATGATAAAGGTACATGTATAAATGGTTTAAAAATGATTAAACAAAAATATAAAGATGCTGATTTAGTATTTTGTAATGGAGGAGACAGAAATGCAAAAAATATCCCAGAAATGTTGCTAGAAAATATAGAGTTTGCATTTGAGGTTGGAGGAGAAGAAAAGCTAAATTCAAGCAGTTGGATTTTAAAAAAATGGTCATATCCACAGCAAAAGAAAGTTTGGGGAGAATATTTTGACCTTTTTAAAGATAGCCAGGTAAAAGTTAAAGAATTAATTATTGATCCAAATCAAGGTATGAGTTTTCAAAGACATAAAAAAAGAGATGAATTTTGGTTGGTTTCAGCTGGAAGCTGTAAAGTGTATTACTCTAAAGACAAGCCAGAAAATAAAGAAGAATTTTTTTTAGAAAAATATGATTATTTTTTTGTGAAGGAAGGAGAATGGCATCAAATAATCAATGAGAGTGAAATTCCATGTCACATCATAGAGATACAGTATGGTGAAGAGACTGAGGAAGACGACATAGAAAGACTTTTTTATTATGGTGAATAGTATAAAGTCACCTATAATAGCCTCAACCAAAAATGCAAGAAGTACAACTTTCAGATTTAGTAAGTTTTTTAAGGACCAAGATTGTTCTTATTTTAGTTTTGACTTTTTTGTCCTCTTTAACTTCGGCTATAGTTTCTCTAAATCTGACTGAAATTTATGCATCTGATGCTATCCTAAAAATAACAGATATAAGCCCAGCATCCGGTGGAAAAACAGTTTCTTCTGGTGCACAAGGGCTTGCTTCACTAGCTGGAATCAACTTGGGAGGTGCTGTTGAATCCTCAGAGAAAACACCCTCCTATTTGATAGCTAAACTGAAATCTAGAACTTTTTTTAAGCAATTACTTACTTTTGAAGGCATCCTTGAAGGAATAGTTGCCGGAAACTCCTTTGACAGTAAAACTGGCAATTTAGTTTACGATGAAAATAAATATGACGCAGAATCGAAGAAATGGATCAGAAAGATAAGTGGCTCCATGAAATTGATTCCGAGCAGTCAAGAGGCCCACAAAATCTTCCTCAAACAATTAGTTGCAGATTTTGATAAGAAAACTGGCTTTATTACTGTTATATATGAGCATCCTTCTCCCTATTTTGCACAAAAAATGCTGAAGTTAATGGTTAAAGAGGTAAATAGATTACAAAAGAACCAAGATTTAATTCAGTATGAAAAAGAAATGCAGTATCTTTTGGAACAGAACGCTTCAAATAATATAGTTTTTCTAGAAAAATCTATTTCTTTAGCTGTAATGAATCTAATACAAGAACAATCTCTTGCTAAGGCAAAAGATGATTATCTGGTCGAATATATAGACGAGCCGCACGCACCAGAATCAAGGATATTTCCTAGGAGAACACAAATTGTTTTAATCACTGCATTCCTTTCATTTATTATTCTTATTTTTTCTTTCACCTACTATCATTCTTATTTAAACAAACAAAATAGCTAATGGATTTTTTTACAAAATATTTTGATGAAATTCATCATCATACTAAAGATATAGATCATAATTTATTGATTGAATGTAATACCTTAATAAATAAGTTAAAAACTAATAGAGGTAAAATAATTCTTGTTGGGAATGGAGGAAGCGCTGCAATGGCAAGTCATGTTGCTGTAGATTTCACAAAAGCAGCAAAGGTAAGAGCTATAAACTTTAATGAAGCCGACTTGATCACATGTTTTGGTAATGATTATGGTTACGAAAATTGGGTTACGGAAGCAATAAGGGCATATTCGGATGATAATGATCTGATCATTTTGATAAGCAGCAGTGGCCAATCCGAAAATATTATCAATGCTGCAAAATTTTCAAAAGAAAAAAATCTAGATTTAATAACTCTTTCGGGCTTTAAATCTTCTAATCCGCTGAGAGAAATTGGAGATGTAAATCTTTGGATTAATAGCGATAACTACAATTATGTTGAGATGAGCCATCATATTTGGCTTGTTGCATTATGTGATTTTGTAATAGCTTCGAATCAATAGTTACTTGAAAGCTTTATTACTATCTGGGGGTTACGGGAATCGGTTGAGTCCACTTACAGACGTTCTGCCTAAATGTTTAATGCCAATTCGCTCTAAACCTCTACTGGAAATTTGGATAGATCAGCTTCTAGAACTAGGGGTAGAGCAAATTTTGGTAAATACTCATTATCTATCAGAACAAGTAATTGAATTTCTCGGAAGAAAAAAGTTTAAGGATAAAGTTCACTGGGTTTATGAAAAAAAGTTACTAGGAACTGCAGGTACTTTGATTGAGAACATTGAATTTTTTGGCGATTCTGATGTGTTCCTGGCTCATGCGGACAATTTTTGCACAGCAAAATTACAAGACTTTTACCAGGCTCATATTAATAGGCCCGAATGTTGTGTCATGACCATGATGAGTTTCCAAACCAGTAATCCAAAATCTTGCGGTATTTTAGAACTTGAGAATAATATCTTGGTAAATTTCTATGAAAAAGTAGAAAACCCTCCCTCGAATTGTGCAAATGGTGCAGTTTATCTCTTAAGTAGTGATCTTTTGTCATGGCTAAAAAAAGAGGAAAACATTACAGATTTCAGTATAGAGGTGATTCCTAAGCTACTTAATAAGATTCAAGTCTGGGAAAATACAAATGATCATATTGATATTGGAACTATAAATAATCTCCTTTCTACTCAAAATATAGCAGTAGAATCTCATAAGCATGACATGAGTTTTGATGAATGGGAAAAATCATATAAAGATCACAAAATTCACGCTTTAATAAAAGAGCTTCAAAATGATTAAAGATAATAGATTTTTAGTTATAGGCTCTAACTCTTTTACTGGCTCAAACTTTATTGCTCGTTTAATTAGCTCAAGTTACAAATGCATAGGAATCAGCAGATCCCAAGAGCTTGAGGATCCTTTTTTACCTTATAAATGGACACAAGCTTACAGGGAAAGCTTCAAGTTTTATCAACTTGACCTGAACAAGGATCAGGATCAAGTTACTTCACTAATTAAAGAGGAAGAAATTTCTCATATAGTTAATTTTGCAGCACAAAGTATGGTTGGTCAAAGTTGGGATTCCCCTGAAGATTGGTATAAAACTAATGTAGTTTCTATTTCTAAATTCGTAAATAAAATAAGAGATATAGAATCTATTAAAAATTTTGTTAGTGTTACAACTCCTGAAGTCTATGGATCAACAGATGGTTGGGTTAAAGAAAATTCTGATTTCAAGCCATCAACACCATATGCCATCTCTCGGGCAGCCCAGGATATGCACTTAAGAGCATGCTTTGAAAATTTTAAATTTCCAGTAACTTTCACAAGGGCTGCAAATGTATATGGCCCAGGACAAAGTCTCTATAGAATCATACCAAGAACACTTATTGAAGCTTTGACTGATGGTAACTTAATACTTGATGGAGGGGGAAAATCGGAAAGATCATTTATACATATTGATGATGTTTGTGATGCTACTTTGAAAATTTGTCTCAAAGGCGAATTAGGTTCCACTTACCACATATCCACTGATCAATCTATACAGATAATTGATTTAGTTAATTTAATAGCTAAAATTTGTAATAAAGATTTAGAGGATTTTGTTTCCTTTGGTCCAGAAAGACCTGGAAAGGATTCTGCCTATCTTTTAGATTCCCAAAAATTGAGAAATGAACTATCGTGGACGGATGAAATAACCATTGAGCGAGGATTAACTGATACCCTTGAATGGATGGAAAAAAATATAGATTTCCTCAAAACTTGTAAAAGAGATTACATACATAAGAAATGAGCAGAATATTAGTAACCGGTGGTTGTGGATTTGTTGGAAGTTCTCTTGTTAATCATTTACTTGAAAGTGGTCATAAAATCATCGTTGTTGATACAGAATGGTTTGGAAATTATTTAAAAAGTCATGAAAACTTAACCTGCTTGAAACAAGATGTCAGAGATGTAGATACCATACCATTTGAGGGCATTGAGAGCATAATCCACTTAGCAAATATAGCTAATGACCCTGGTGTAGAGTTGAATCCCACTCTGTCTTGGGAAGTAAATGTTTTAGCTACTCAGCAACTCGCAAATAAAGCCAGATTATACGGAGTAAAACAATTTATATATGCTAGCAGCGGCAGTGTTTATGGAGTAAAGGAGGAAGAGAATGTGACAGAAGACCTAGAGCTAGTTCCAATTTCTGTTTATAACAAAACAAAGATGGTAGCTGAACGAGTATTATTAAGCTATGAAGATGATTTTAAAGTTCATTGCGTAAGACCAGCAACTGTGTGTGGATGGTCCCCTAGAATGAGACTAGATGTAAGTGTCAATATGTTTACTTGGCAAGCCTTACGAAATAAAGAAATGACGGTTTTCGGAGGAAATCAAGTGCGACCTAATATTCACATAGATGATATGGTGAATGTCTATGACCATTTTTTAACAAATCCCCATATTAAATCTGGTTGTTATAACGCAGGTTTTGAAAATATTTCTATCTTGGAAATTGCTGAAATGATAAAGAAAAAGATGCAAGGAACTAAAATTACAATTACTGCAAGTAATGATCCAAGGTCTTATCGCCAAAATTCCGATAAACTTTTACAAACCGGCTTTAAACAAAAATATTCTGTTGAAAACGCCATAGATGACATTATCCAAATATTTGAGGATGGAAAACTGGACGAAGGTGATAATTGTTTTACTGTAAAATGGATGAAGCACCTTAATTTAAATATAAAAATCTGACCACAAAATGGAATTGCTAGAAAAGATTAGAAAAGAAAAGGCTACAATAGCGATTATTGGTCTAGGCTATGTAGGACTACCTTTATCAATAGCTTTTTTGAATAAAAATTTCAAAGTTATTGGCCTTGAATTGGATCAAACTAAAATTGATACTCTCAAAAAGGGGGAGTCCTATTTAAATCATATACCTTCAGAAGAAATATCTTCATATGTAAGTAAAAAAAAATTCATAGTTTCAAAGAATTTCAAGAATATTACTAAAGCTGATGTTGTCATAATATGTGTCCCCACTCCTCTAAATAAGTTCAGGGAGCCTGATCTGGGGCCCGTATTGAGTTCAGCTTCAAAAATTCAAAAATTTTTAAAAAAAGGTCAGTTAATTATATTAGAATCAAGCACCTATCCAGGTACTACTGACGATGTGCTGACAAAGGAATTAGAGAAATCTAATCTTAAAGCTAATGAAGAATTTTTCTTAGCTTATTCTCCTGAAAGGGAAGATCCTGGTAACAAAAAATTTTCTACTTCAACTATTCCCAAGATTGTCGGTGCTGATACGTTTTTTTCAAGAAAGCTTGCTTCTGAATTATATAAAAAAGTCATATCGGATGTTGTGACAGTATCAAGCTCACGTACAGCTGAAGCTACAAAGTTAACTGAGAATATATTTCGAAGCGTAAACATAGCTCTAGTCAATGAATTGAAAACAATTTATGACGTTATGGAAATTGATATTTGGGAGGTTATTGAAGCAGCGGCCACAAAGCCTTTTGGATATATGCCTTTCTACCCTGGCCCGGGTTTGGGCGGACACTGTATACCCATCGATCCATTTTATCTTACCTATAAAGCACGAGAGTTTGAAGTTCCCACAAAATTTATAGAATTGGCAGGAGAAATTAATACTAGTATGCCTCACTTTGTTCTTAAGAAGGTTATTGATAGTCTTAGTCTCGTATCAGGAAAACCAATCAGAGGGGCAAAAATACTTATAATTGGTATGGCCTATAAGAATGATATTGCAGACTTGAGAGAAAGTCCTTCATTGACGCTAGCAAAACTCTTAAAACAAAATAAAGCAAAAGTTAGCTATCATGATAACTTCATTCCTGTTCTTCCGTCTCTTGAGGGATTTTCTGAACTAGCTGGAATGAAAAGTATTTCTTTGCAAAAAAATGTAATCGATAAATTTGATGCGATATTAGTCATTACTAACCATAGTTATATTGACTTTGACTTAATAGCTCAAAACGCTAAATTAATTATCGATACGAGAAATGCATTAAAAAATTTAAAATCAAATGCAACTATAATTAAGGCTTAGCGAAATGGGCCTTAGGAAATTAAAAGTTTTAGCACTTATCCCTGCAAGAAGCGGCTCCAAAGGTATTAAAAATAAAAATATGTATCCCATTAACAGAAGATATCTAATCGACTTCACTTTAGAAGCTGCAATATCGTCATCTTTTGTTGATCATGTCTATGTCTCTAGTGATTCAAAAAAAATACTGGATCATGCTGAAGAAAATTTGGCTTTACCTGTTCAAAGACCAAGCAAGTTTTCTAAAGATACATCTACTGCCACTGAAGTAATCTATCATTTTTACGATTTCTTAATATCTAATGATTTAATTGAAAGAAGAGAAGATTTTTATCTAAGTTATCTTCAGCCAACATCTCCATTGAGAAATTCTAAAATCCTTGATGAAAGTTTCTCTGCTCTTGAGAAAAGCAACATGGATTGCTTAATAAGTCTTGTTAAAGATAAGCAGACTCCGTTTAAATCCTTTCTCATAAAAGATGGTTTAGTTCAGTCTTTGTTTAAAGAGTCTGATACAAATAAAAATAGACAAGACTTACAGCCAACATATAGAGCCAATGGCGCAATTTACACATTCTTGATTTCCGAATTTCTTCGAAACAAGGGGTTTCCCTCTAATGCTTCAATACCTTTTATAATGTCAGAAGAGGAAAGTTTAGATATTGATAGTTATGAGGATTTAGATACCTTAAAATCAAGACTATAAAATAATTTATTTGGAGAGCTATGAAAGGAAATCCTCACATAACTATAGAAAACAGAAGAGTTGGATTTGATGAGAATCCTCTCGTGATAGCAGAAATAGGCATAAACCATAATGGATCTTTGGAAGTTGCAAAAAAGATGGCTAAATCTGCTTTGGATGCAGGTGTTGATGTTGTTAAGCATCAAACTCATATTGTAGATGATGAGATGTCCAAAGAGGCAGACAGTCAGAAAATTGACTATATTGGAAAAACCATATATCAGCTGATGAAAGAATGTGCTCTTTCTAGAGACGATGAATATGCATTGATGAGATATGTGCAGGATCTCGGAGGAATTTTTATGAGTACACCATTTTCCAGAGCAGCAGCAGATAGGCTAATGGAATTTGAAGTGCCTGCATTTAAGATAGGCTCTGGTGAGTGTAATAATTATCCCCTACTTGAACATATTGCAATGTTTGGCAAGCCTATAATTCTTAGTACTGGGATGAATACTTTAGAATCTGTTTCTATCGCAATTGATATTTTTGAGAGTAATGGAGTTGATTGTGCTATTTTACATACTACCAATATCTATCCAACTCCTGTCAATTTAGTCAGACTCGGTGCAATGGAAGAACTAAAAAATTCTTTTCCTAGTTGTGTCTATGGTCTATCGGACCATACTACATCTAATCATGCATGCTTTGGAGCTGTAGCGCTTGGGGCAAGCATATTAGAAAGACATTTCACTGATAGTATGGATCGAGAAGGTCCTGACATAATAAACTCTATGGATCCTCTCGCTGCTAAGGAATTAGTTGAGGGTTCAAGGATATTAAAAGAAGCTAGAGGTGGAACAAAAGGTCCAATAGATGAAGAAAAACCTGTCATTGATTTTGCCTATGCTTCTGTTGTTACGATAGCAGATATAGTCGCCGGTGAGACTTTTTCAAAAGAAAATATATGGGTGAAAAGGCCGGGAACAGGTCCGATATTTGCCAAAGACTATAATGATATTATCGGAAAAAAAGCTTCAGCAAATATACCGTCTGATACCCATTTAAAACTCTCAGATATTGACTAACTTCAATGAAAAGGAAGATAGCCTGTATAACTGGCACAAGAGCAGATTACCCCAGAGTAAGAAGCGTTCTAAAAGAAATTCAAACCAGAGATAACTTAAGTCTAGATATTATTGTTACCGGTTCTCATTTACTTGATGAATATGGATTTTCTGCGCAAGAAATTTTGGATGATGGCTTTGAAATTGCAAAAAAAGTTGAGATGTTTGTTGGTGACTTTGATACTCCACTTGGAATGGCTGAAGCCTCTTCTAGATGCACTGCTGGGATTGCTAGAGCCCTGAGCGAACTAAATCCTGATCTTGTATTGATTACTGTAGATAGAGTTGAAACACTTGCAAGTATAACAGCTGCAAGTTTAATGAATTTTCCAATAGCTCATATACAAGGTGGAGAAGTTACGGGGACTATAGATGAATCCATCAGGCATGCTGTAACTAAATTAAGTCATATCCATTTTCCTGCTACTGCTGATGCTGCAAAGAGAATTGTAATGATGGGTGAAGACGAGAAATATGTATTCAATACAGGTTGTCCATACATCGATGAAATCATTGATCTGGTGCCAGTAGATATTAATATTCTTGCTAATCGTTATAATTTTGATCCAAAAAAGGAGGTTATAATTTTTACCCAACACTCTGTGACCACCGAACATGATGAGTCTCTGGGACAAGTAGAAGAAACTATTTCTGCTCTAGAAAACTTTCAGGATTATCAAATAATAAGTCTCTTTTCGAATACAGATGCGGGGGGCAAGAAAATTATTGAAAGAATTGGGAAGCAGAAAAATTTTATCAAGATTCCTAACATTGTAAGTAAAGATTTTTTAAGTTTGATGAAGCACAGTTCACTAATGATTGGAAATTCCTCAGCGGGCATCAGGGAAGCACCTAGTTTTAATTTACCAGTTATAAACATTGGCTCAAGGCAAAATGGAAGGTTAAGAGCTAAAAACGTAATAGACGTACCTCATTCAGAAGTGGAGATAACAAAAGCTATAAAATTTTGTCTTCATAATGAGGATTTTAAAGAATCCTTAGTCAATATGGAAAATCCTTATGGTAACGGAACTGCATCTACTCAAATAGTGGATATTTTGGAAACTATAGTTCTAGATCGCAAACTTATTCAAAAAGAAATTTGTTATGAAATATAAATTCAAAAAAGTTTTAATCACTGGCGGTGCTGGGACAATAGGAATTTATCTAACTAATGAATTAATTTTAAGAGGCGTTGATGTGGTTGTTTTTGACTTGCATGAACAAATTGAAAGAGTAGATAAATTTATAAATCCAAAAGCAACTAAATTTTATGGATCTATTTTAGATATTTCAGCTTTGCGAGATGCTTTAATAGGATGTGATGGAGTAGTCCACCTTGCAGCTCATCTAGGAGTACAAAGAACTGAGAGAAATAGATTACGTTGTCTTGATATTAATATTACAGGTACTAACAAGGTTTTAGATGCAAGCATTATGAATGGTCAAATAAAAAAATTTGTATTTGCCTCTTCATCAGAAGTTTATGGAGAGCCGCTTGAAAATCCAATTACAGAGAGTGCTATTACCCAAGGTAAAACGGTTTATGCAGTATCTAAACTCGCAGGAGAGGAGTTAGTAAAAGCCTATGGTATTGAGTTTCCCGAGATGAAATATTCAATTTTAAGATACTTTAATGCTTATGGCCCTCATCAAGTAAGCCAATTTGTAATAACAAAATTTATTCATAGAGTGGCTGAGAACAAAAATCCAGTAATATTTGGTGATGGAACACAAAAACGTAGTTATAACTTTGTCTCAGATACCGCAAGAGGAACAGCTGATGCTCTATTTTCTTCTAAAACAGATAAAATGATTATGAATTTGGGTAATAGTAAAGAGCCAATATCCCTTTTAAATTTAGCAGAAAAGATCATCAAAATAGCTGGAAAAGAAGGTGATTTATGTGTTGAGGTGCAGAATACCTTTGAGAATACCGACAGAGACGAAAATAGAGAAATTTTTCAAAGGTATTGTGATACTTCAATTGCAAAAGACCTCATTGCATACGAATCATTAGTTACTTTAGATACAGGAATAAAGACTATTTTCGACTTGGGACACTTCCAGTCAACATGGCTAAGCTCAGAAAAGGAGTATTTGGTCGACTAAACTCATTTATCAATAACCATATAATAATAAAATCAAAAAATATGTCCTTATTTGAAATGCAAAAAAGAATGCTCAAGATTAGATTTGTTGAGGAATCAATTGCTGAAAGATACTCTGAAGGAAAAATGAGATGTCCAACTCATTTATCTATAGGGCAGGAAGCAATTGCTGTCGGCGTTTGTGCAAACTTAAATAAAGATGATTTAGTGCTAAGTACGCATAGGGCTCATGCGCATTATTTAGCAAAGGGAGGTGATCTGAAGAAGATGATTGCCGAGATTTATGGGAAAGTAACAGGATGTTCCAAAGGTATGGGTGGTTCCATGCATTTGATAGATAAATCAGTAGGATTTATGGGCAGCACTGCGATAGTTGGAAATACTATTCCGGTGGCTGTGGGAATGGCAAAAGGCTTAAAGCTTAGAAATAAAGATGCTATTTCGTGCGTGTTCTTTGGTGATGGTGCGACTGAAGAAGGGGTATTTTTTGAATCCTTAAATTTCGCAATTATCCAAAATCTTCCCGTAATATTTGTTTGCGAGAATAATCTATATTCAGTCTATTCAGGCTTGGAAGTAAGACAACCAAAAGGGAGAAAAATCTATGAAATGGCAAGATCTATGGGCATTGAAGCAAATCATGGAAATGGTAATGATGTTGTAGAGGTTTACGAAAAGATGTTAAAAGCAAAAGACAATATTTCTAAGGATAAGGGTCCTCAGTTTCTAGAATTTGATACCTATAGATGGAGAGAACACTGCGGCCCCAATTATGATAATGATCTTGGCTACAGGGATGAATCAGAGTTTTTGAAGTGGAGAGAAAAAGACCCACTTAAAAATGTTTTGGACTCTTCAGAATTTAAAAGCTATATAGATTCCTTAAAGGATGATATCTGCGAAGCACATTTGTTTGCAGAAAACTCAAAATATCCTGAATATGAAGAATTTTTAGAAATTTCAGGAATTAAGAAATGAGAAAGATTTCTTTTGCGCAGGCAGTAAACGAAGCAATTGATATGGCTATGTCCATTTCAGACGAAGTGATAACTTTTGGTTTAGGGGTTCCAGATCCTAAGGGAGTTTTTTCAACTACCTTAGGATTACAAGATAAGTATGGAAATGAGAGAGTTTTTGATATGCCTACCTCAGAGAATGCCATGACAGGTATAGGGATTGGCTCATCTATTGTTGGCTTGAGACCTATAATGGTACACCAGAGGGTAGATTTTTTTCTCCTAGCTTTAGATCAACTTATAAATAATGCAGCCAAATGGAACTTTATGTTTGGGGGAGATAATAATATTCCTATAACAATTAGGCTTATAGTCGGCCATGGTTGGGGTCAAGGGCCAACGCATTCACAAAATCTACAATCAATCTTTTCTCATATACCTGGCCTTAAGGTTGTGATGCCAACTACTGCTTATGATGCAAAAGGTCTCTTATTAGAAAGTATCTTTTGCGATGATCCAGTTCTTTTCCTTGAACATAGATGGTTACATGGTACGGAGGGTGAAGTCCCTGAAAAAGACTATCGAATAGCAATTGGTAGCTCTAAAGTAATTAAACCTGGTAAAGATATTACCTTAGTATCTTTGTCTTACATGACAATAGAAGCCATGAGAGCTGTGGAGGAACTAGAAAAAGAAGATATATCCTGTGAATTGATAGATCTGCGCTCAAGCAGCCCTCTTGATTGGGTCACCATAAGTAAATCTATTAAGAAAACAGGCAGATTATTAGTTATAGATACTGCAAATGAAAGTTTTTCTATATCAAGTGAAATAATAGCTAAAGCTAGTATGGAGATATTTACAAGTTTCAAATCACCTCCGCAGAGGCTGGCTTTAATTGATGCACCATCTCCTACAAGCTTCGGTCTAACTTCTACTTATTACAATGGAGCAGAAGAAGTATTTGCAAAAGTATTAGAAATTTTCGATCAACCTTCAAAACCCAATGATAATTTAAAGAGTGATCATTCTCATGATATTCCTGGAGACTGGTTTAAGGGGCCTTTCTAAAAAAAATTACTATATGAATAAGAATATTATCTTTGTATTTGGAAATTTCAATATCCTTCACCCAGGTCATCTTAGATTATTCCAATTTATAAAATCATTAAAAAAAGAAGTTTACATAGGACTCATTCCCGATAAAGACGTTGAAGAAAGTGTATTCATAAATGAGATTTTAAGGAAAGAAAATTTGGACTCAAATAGTCTAGTAGATAAATGTTTAATTATTGAAAATTCTATTGAAGAAACAATTATGGAATATAAGCCATATGCGGTAGTGAAAGGGAAAGAATATGAAAACGCATTCAATCCTGAATTAAAAATATTAGAATCTTATGGTGGAAAATTAATATTTTCTTCTGGAGATGTTGTTTTTTCTTCAAAAGCTCTATTAAAAAATGAATTGGGACCCATTAACAATGATCTTATTTCTGTACCAATGGATTTTTTAAAAAGACATAAAATAAATTTTGACAACATCACAAATATTATTGAAGGTTTTTCAAAAATTAAAGTTCTTGTAATTGGAGATTTAATTTTAGATAAGTACATTACCTGCGAACCTTTGGGTATGTCACAAGAAGATCCAACAATAGTTGTTAAGCCAATTGATTCAAAAGTTTTTGTAGGAGGAGCAGGTATTGTGGCGCTTCACGGAAGTGCTTTGGGCTCTCATGTTTGGTTTTCTTCTGTTTCAGGAATAGACGAGCAAAGGGGTTTTATAGATCAGGAGTTGCGAGAAATTGAAACTAAAATTTTTAAAGATCCCAATCGTCCAACGATTTTGAAAGAGAGGTACCGCAGTAAGGGAAAAACTCTTCTTAGAGTTAGCAGATTATCCGAAAATTCTATTGATGCCTCTCTTCAGAAAAAACTCTTAAATTATGTCAGACCTATCATTAAGAAAGTAGATATGATTCTTTTTTCCGATTTTAATTATGGTTTTTTGCCGAATGAAGTCGTAAATGAAGTAATCAAATTAGGCAAAAAACATAAAAAAATTATGATTGCTGACAGTCAATCATCTTCACAGATTGGTGATATATCAAGATTTAATAATATGGATTTAATATGTGCGACTGAAAGAGAAGCAAGAATAAGTGTCTCTGATAAGGAAATTGGGCTAGTGCAACTTGCTGAGATGTTGCAAAAGAAATCTTGTGCTAGCAACATTTTCTTAAAGCTAGGAGAAGAAGGAACCTTTTTTCACGTGTTGGATGAGTTAAGACAAGAGTTTATTACTGATAAGATAAACGCGTTGAGTAATGTTGCAATTGACACAGCTGGGGCAGGTGACTCAATGCTAATAGGTTCATCTTTATCCTTAGCTACCGGTGCATCAGTCTGGGAAAGTGCTTACATAGGAGCATTGTGCGCAGCAATTCAAGTAAACAGAATAGGCAATATACCGCTTCAACAGAAATATCTATTAAATTTGATAAAAGATCAAAAAAATTTTTATGAAAACAATTGAAGTTTCGACTCCCAATAAGAAGATACTCCTAATAGGTGGGAAAAGTGATATTGGCTCGAACTTTTTCAAGAAATTTTCAAAGACCTTAGATATAGATCTCACTTCAAAAGAAAAGGAAAAAGGTTATGTTTTTGTTGATTTGGAAGATGTTTTAACTTTTAAAAATTTAGATTTTTCCAGATATGACAGCGCTATCTTCTTAGCTGGAATAACTAATCTGCAATATATCAATTCAAATAAGTCAAAGACTCGTTTGATAAATCAAAAAAACACATCTTTGCTAATCGATAAGTTACTAAGAAAGAAGATTTTCACTCTCTTTTTATCTTCTAATCAGGTTTTTTCAGGGAAAAAAGACTTTTACTCCTGCGAGGATAAAAAAGACCCTCTTTCACTTTATGGATCTTATAAATCTGAAGTAGAAGATTATATTCTTGGACATAAAGAAAAGGATCATGCTGCCATCTTAAGGTTAACTAAGGTTATTTCTAATCAAACAAGGTTTATAAAAAATTGGAAAAAGGAATATAAAACCAACCAACAAGTGAGTGTATTTTCAAATCGATTTATCTCTCCAATTGAACTAGAAGAAGTTCTAGATGCAATGCTTTTAATCATCGAAAATAGAAAAAAAGGAATTTATCAGCTAGGTGGCAAGGAATATTTAACTTATTTGCAATATGCGAAGGAATATTTTCCTCAAATAAAAGATACTAATTTTAAGTTAATACCTTCTAGTGAGAATGATGATAGGCTGTATCCTCCATCTTCTTTGAACACAAACCTACCAACTAAAGAGTTACAGTATGATGATTTCAGAAATCAGCCCGATATAAGCTTGGGTTTAATGACAAAATATGCATATTGGAACGATCCAAAAAGGATGGGTTTCACTTTCTCTAGATATAAATTTGTATCGAAAATGTTTGATGGATTTGATTCTGTGTTGGAAATTGGATGTGCAGATGCATTTTGTTCAACCTTAGTAATGGAATCAGTTAAGAAACTTGAAGCATGCGATTTTGATAAAATGTTTATCAAGGAAAATGAGAAAAATCACCCTCATAGGTCTAGAATAAAATTCTATTATCAAGATTTAGTAAAAAATTCTCTTCCAAAAAAATATAATGGCATCTATGCCCTTGATGTATTGGAGCATATTGAGAAACATGAAGAACAAAAGTTTTTAACTAACCTAAGTAGGGGTTTAAAGGCGAATGGTACATGCATTATAGGCATGCCAAGCCTAGAATCTCAAAAATTTGCAAGTGAAATTTCTAAATTAGGTCATGTAAATTGTAAGTCTGGTGAAGAACTTAAATCTACGATGAAAAATTATTTTAGGAATGTATTTATATTTTCTATGAATGATGAAACGTTACACACAGGTTTTTTCCCCATGAGCCACTATCTTCTTGCTCTTTGTATAAATCCTAGGATTCAAAAAAATTGATTATCTCACCTACCTAATTTTCTCCTTTTGTGTCATGAAAAAAAAAACTAAATTATACTTTTTGTCTCCTAACTACAGAAGTTTCGGGAATGCAGCAGAAGAGATTTACTTTGCCATTTTAAAAGCCACAAGAGATGGTTGTAAGGTCGTTTTATTAATTCCAAATTTTTTTTTTCTGAACAAACAAATTAAATCGAATAAAGAACTGTATCTTCTAGATCATCCGCTACTAGTTAATAAAAATACTTGCCTCAATGTTAGTCTTTCTTTAGTCTGGTTTTTTTATGCAGTACTTTTGTATATACGGTCATTATTTCTAGATAAAATCACCCAGATCTTTCCAGCTAATAACAAAGTTTTTTATACGAATAGTGTTCCAGCGATAGGTAAATTAGGTTTATGGAAATCGAAATATGATCTTTTTCTCGATACTAAGGAGCTAAGTAAGTTTTGGATTCAAAACTATAGCAACTTTTCTCCCCCCTGCATTAGTGAGCACAAATTACTGTATGCTGAAAATAAGAAAAGTGAGTTATTTGGAAAAAAAGATGCATGGTTTGTGTCTCTTCACGTACCAAGTTCTCTTGTAGAAAGTAATATTAGACAAGCTGATATTAAAAATTATATTAAAGCTATTGAATATATAACTTCAAAAGGTGGTTATGTTGTGAGACTCGGAGATTCAACAATGCCAAAACTTCCAAAACTTAGACATGTCATTGATTATGCTCATTTTGAGAACCAATCTGAGATAATGAATTTATATTTTCTTTCAAAATCAATTTTTCTTTTAGGTGCGTCATCAGGACCTACGGCTGTTGCAAAGTTACTTGGAAATAAGGTAATAGCTGCCAATAGAACCCACTTCATTCAAGATCCTTTTGTTGACTTATCAATTCAAAAGCACGTTTTTAGAAAGATAGATAATAGTAAGTTATCTCTAAAGGAGGTTAATGATATCGGGGCAGATACACAGTTCTTTGAAAACAGAGATTCCGAAGTTTTTTTTCTTAAAGAAAACAACCCCGAAGAGATTTTAAATTTAGTTAAGGAAGCATTGCAATTCGACATAAAGAAACCAACAGATTTGCAAATAAGCTTCAATAAATACTTGAGACGAAGCGCTCTAAATATGTTTATGAAAGAGGATTTTCCTAGACACTATGATGGAATAAGAAAAGAAGATATGGCTGATTACAAAGTAAGGGCATTTGTTGAATCTCCACTATGTTACAGAAATAATTACATTGCTGACTTTTTTATTAAAGAGAACATGTAATACTTAATGTTCCATTCTTATTATCGGTCTTAGGACCTTGCCTAGTGAAAGATCTCTTACAGCCCGATTAATTTGATTTAATTTGTACGGCTCTGACAAAAAGTTGTTTAGATCGAAATTTCCACATATTTTTTTTGTCATTTTGGGTATATCCTTATCTGGATTAACCGCCCCCCCCCAAGTACCCTCTAATTTTTTCCCCGATATTAATTCATGAGGATAAATTGATATTTTTTGGTCATCTGGAGGATGAGAAGCAAATACAACTTTACCACTACTATTGATTAGTGAAAATGCAGTTTCGATCGTAGATACTTGGCCAGCAGATTCAAAACAAAAATCGGCACCTTCTGGGTATATATTTTTAAATTTTTTAGAAAAGTTATTATCTTTAAGATTAATGGTATTCTCAACTCCCCAAGAACTTACCAAATCTAGCTTTTTCTTCGTAATATCTACAGCCACTATCTTGTTGATATCTAATGAGAGTAACGCAGCAATTGCAGACAAACCTACACCTCCTAAGCCAATAACCAAGACCTTACTATCTTTATTCATTGTTGACTCATTCAGAACCATACCTGCCCCTGTAGGAAGTGCGCATCCAAAAAGGACAGCTTCTTTAAGATTAAGGACTTTAGGTTTTTTTATAATTCTATTTTCTGAAATAACCGAATAGTTGCTAAATGTTGTTATCTTACCTGAGTTAATAACTTGATCATTCTCTACCTCATCATATTTTATTTCTTCAGATTCTAGTCCACTACTTTTTATCCAAGATAGCACTACTTCATCTCCTTTCTTTACTTTCTTTACTCCCCTTCCGACATCTATCACCTCTCCGGAACCTTCATGGCCTAATAAATGTGGTAGCCACTTGTCATGTCCCCTGTGTCCTTGTATCTCCATTAACTGGCTACGGCATATGCCGCTATATGCAATTTTTACTAGCACTTGTCCAGCAAGGAGCTTTCTAGAATTTAATTTCTTTATTTCTAGAGGTTCATTCAGTTTTGTAAGAACTGCAGCTTGTATTTCTTTCATTATTCGGCAAAAAACCAGTAATAATCACCTTTAAAGTTTACTTCTTCAAAAAGGTCGATCCATTCATCACAGCTCATATAAGTTAGCGCCGTCAAATTCCATTTCAGCATTGAATTTTTTCCTTTTTCGTCTCTCCATGCATCATTCATAACAAAAGAATCACGACTTGAAACCCTATTAATCTCTTTAAATGCTTGCTTACAATCTATCAAAGGTAAATTATGTAAGGTATTTATAGCAATTACTAAATCAAAACTGTCATCTTCAAACGGGAGATTATTTGCAGAAGCTAGATATATATTTTTTTTCATTGAGTCTATAGCATTTTTTTTTGCATACGAAGATATGTCCACACCCTTGATTTCGGCTTCTGGTATTATCAACGAGAGATCATGCATCATAAATCCCTTCGCACATCCTACGTCAAGGATTTTACTTGAATTATCTAAATTATAGTATTCTGCAATAAATTTAACAGTTTCAGTCCAAAATTTTGGATTATAGCTATATCCTCCATAGCCTGTTAAACGGTTTCCATCAAAATATTCTTCATCAAATTTCCTTGCAACTGCTCTATCTTCCTCAGAGATTAAATTCCCTCTTTCTTCTATGGGTCTTTTTGAAGAAGGGTAATACTTTAATAGATTTATTTCTTTCATGGTAATGTTGAAGTATTTGAATATAAGCAAAGAAAGTTTAACTTAAAATCGTCCTTAGTATAAATAAAATAAAAAGATATCACTCGGCATAGGTAATCATTTGCCTAGTAAAGTACAAAAAAATGAGCTAAGCTTTGATTTAGTTGCTAGGGGCTGAATTAAAGTTCACAAATATTCGATATTTCTTTACAAGGAAAATAATTGTTCACAAAGATATTAAGTTTAATTGAGCCTGCTCAAAGAAATAAATTTATACTTTTATGCTTTTTATTTATCGTTCTCGGATTATTGGAAATTATAGGTATAAGCTCAGTAATTCCATTTTTAAATATAATTTCTTACTCCAAAATAGAGCAAACAGATAGCCTCACCCAATATATTTACACCCTTGTAAACCCCTCTAGTTATCAAAATTTCTTGGTTCTATCCGGTCTTATAGTTTTAGTTATGATTTTAATCACAAATGGAATGAGAATACTTGTACTGTATTTGAGTTCTTATTTTGTTTGGTCAAATCAAGCCGATATGGCAGTTATGCTTCTCAATAAAATTCTTGATAGACCCTACGAAGTTTTTTCTAATGAAAATTCCTCCGATAATACAAAAGATGTGCTTACGGAAACTGAAAACTTTGTAACAGGGTTATTACAACCTCTATTATTTTTGATATCAAATTCGGTAATCGCTTTATCAATTTCCCTGGTAGTGTTTCTTTATAATGCGGAGATAGGTTTTTTGGTTCTTTTTATCGTTACATTTATATTTGGTACTTTCTTACTTACCGTTCACCGACCTTTAATAAATAGAGGAAAAGAAAGGTTAAGCGCTACAACTACTAGATTTAAGGTAGTTGATGAGGCTCTTTCTGGTATCAAGCTAATAAAATTGCTTAGGAAAGAAGAATATTTTGCTTCACAACTTAAAAAGCCTTCTCAGGAATTTGCATCAGCAAGATCATTTCAAGCTTTTACTCGAAGTCTTCCCAGAAGCATTTTTGAAGTCGTGGCATTCGGTGCAGTAGTAAGTATGGCTTTGTATGGAATATACGCAGGGTACGATATCGATGGCCTAATACCACTTATTGGTTTATTCGCATTTGCGGGATACAGGCTTCTTCCAAGCTTTTCTATAATGTACCAATCGATTAGTTCGTTAACTTTTCACTCTATAGTTTTAGATAGGCTATATGAACAAAGGAACACATCACCTTCTGCTTATAAACAAGGTCAAATTGATACTGTGAAAGGTAATTATTCTTACAGCTTTAAAGAGGTTTCTTATTCTTATCTTTCAAGCGATGAATTTGCCCTAAAAGATATAAATATAAACCTAAAAAGCCCATCAACAATCGGAATTATTGGTACAACAGGGTCAGGTAAGTCCACCTTTATAGATCTTCTTCTCGGATTATCTAAACCCACAGAGGGTATTATTGAATTAAATGATATAGATCTACAAGATTATTCTCCTGAATTTCTTGCAGACAAAATTGGCTATGTTCCACAGGAAATCTATTTAACCGATGATACCATTGAGAGAAATATAGCTTTGGGCACTGATGAGGATAATATTGACCAAGATAGGGTTATAAAAGCAGCAAAACTAGCAGAATTGCATGATTTAATTCAAAAAGACCTAGAGCAAGCATATCAAACAGTTGTTGGTCAGCGGGGTGCTAAGTTGAGTGGAGGACAAGTTCAAAGGATAGGGATTGCAAGAGCAATCTATAACAATCCCGAAGTTTTAATTTTAGATGAGGGAACTAGTAATTTGGATCAGACAACAGAATCGAAAATTATAAGAAATCTTGATCAAGACAGTGATATTAAACTGCGCATAATGGTCGCTCATAGATTAAAAGCTATTAAAGACTGTGACAGATTGTATTTGTTCAATGATGGAAAGCTTGAGGACTCAGGATCTTATGAAGATCTTTCCTCAAGAAATGAAATCTTCAAGAGTATGCTCAAGTCATAGCTTGAGAATTAACTTATTATGGTAAAAAAAATTATTACAAAGTTAGGCTCTCTTTATTTATTTTGTCTAGGTATGATTTTATCAAATCAACTTGTGTGGAAAATTTTGAATTCAAAAAATAGATTTTTATATAAATCTTCACAAAAAAAATTATCTCAATTAGAAAAAAAGTTGCTTACACAACTTAAAAAAGATGGGATTGCAATTACTTCTCTACAAGAATTATTTGGAATTGATCAAGTTAATTTTTTAGATTGGAAGGAAAAACAAAAGGAATCGAATATTACACCAAATAAAAAAGACTTCCTTACATATTATTTGGGTGGCTCTTATCAAAACAAAATTCAAAAGTTTTATACAAAAGACGTATTGATAGATTTTTCTCTCAGAGATGAGCTTCTAAGTATTGTAAATGGATATTTTAATATGTTCACTCGGTTAGTTTATTTAGAATTTAATGAAACTAAGATAATTGAAGAAAAGGAGAGTTTGAAAATGTCTCAAAATTTCCATAGAGATCCTGGTTTGCATGGTTGTATAAAAGTTTTTTTGTACCTAACCAAAGTAGAAGAGGGAGGAGGGGCATTTACTTACATTAAGGATTCACACTTTTTAGGTAAATTCGGTAAAGTCTTAAGATCAAAGTATTTTGGTGCTGGCGGTGTGTACCCTTCATTAGACAAAATTAATAAAGAGATACCTCAAGAAAATATCACTGAGGTCTTTGGTGATATAGGCACAGTGATAATCGCAGATACTACAGGATTGCACAGAGGCGGAATTTCATTCAAAGAAAAGAGAGAAATGACCACTTCGGTTTTTTATCCAGAACATGATTATCATAAATCCAAGATTGAATGGTTATTTGAGGATGAAGAGCAGATATCCAGACAACAATCTTTTGCTATGAATAACCGAAATTAGAATGAAAAGGAAAGTTATCTATATAGCAGGTTTATACCATACGGGTTCTACATTATTAGATTTACTTCTTGGTAATTTGCCCAATGTCATAGGTCTCGGAGAAATCTTTAAGTGTTTTCATGATAAATTTGAAGAACAGTGCTCATGTGGAAAAACTATTGAGAATTGCCCTTTTTGGGGTGAAGTTCTTAGTAAGTACGATAGTTCTTTTTCTGTTGATGAATCTTATGAATTAGTCTTGGAAACCTTTAATGACCAATATAGCACAGATAAAATTTTAGTTGATAGTTCAAAATGTCATCCATTTAAGATTTTTCAAAAAAAAGATGACAGAGGTATGCAAGGTCTCAATTCATTAATTTATCGTCCAGATATTGATCTGTATGTTCTTCACTTAGTACGTGATGTCAGGTCTTGGTCTAATAGTCTAAATTTACGTGATAAAAGGTATAGATCAGATCACACACCTCTAGAGAATATCTACATGTTTATTTTTAGATCTACATTTTTTAGGTTTATTCAATGGTACGTGGGGCATAAAAGAATACTTCAATTTATAAATAAAAATAAATTAAAAAGTTTGCGTATAAGTTACGAGAGCTTGTCCATTAACCCTGCTGACACTCTCAAAGATTGTTGTAATTTTTTGAAGATAGAGTACGACGAATTTTCTGACTTGTCTAATTCGAAAAGTCATATTGCTGTAGGTAATCCTATGAAGTTGAGGTCAAAAGATCTTGGCAAGGTCACTTATGATATGAGGTGGCTTGAGACCTTGAGTCACATCTTGCCATCGATAATTCTTCTTCCCATAATGAAATTTAATCAAAAACTCACCTATGGAAGAAAGGATATCAAATAACAAAAGGGTACTTTTGTTATTACCAACAGGAATGACAATAAGGAATTTTCTCACTACTGAGATTTTAAATTTCTTATTAGAAAATCCATCAGTTGAAATTTATTGTGCTGTGAAGAATAAGCAAAAGTATTCAGAATTCTTATCTCATGACAGATTACATTATGTTGATTTTTTTAATAAAAGTTTATTTAGCCCTTCAAATATTCTTCTTTTGATTCTCAGAAGAAGGTTTTACGAGATTTTCCCAAATAAAACTTTGAACATACTGAAGCAAGGTCCCTTGTTTCAAAATATGTCTTCTAGGATTTCAAGCTTTCTAATTTATCCTTTCCCCAGAAGTGAAATAGTATTTAGGTTTTTGGAAAGCATTTTGCACTTATTCCATAAAATTCCAAAAAATATTTTAAATCAGATTCAGGAAATTAAGCCTCATCTAATTGTTTCAACTCATTTAGTGGCAAAGAATGAGTTCGATTACCTTCAGGCAGCCAAGCTTATTGGTATTCAAACTACTGGAATGGTCAAAAGTTTTGATAACCTGACAAGTAAGGGTTTCCTTCCATGCAAGACGGAAAATGTAGTAGTTTGGAATGAAATAATGCAAAAAGAACTAATAGATATATATCAATATGATAAATCTAAAGTGCACATATCTGGTGTACCACAATTTGATGAGTACAAAAAGAAACCTTCAATATCTAAGTATGAATTTTTAGGGAATATGAAACTTTTAAGTTCAAAGAAAACAATATTATTTGCTACAAATCACGAAAATATATCTCCTGATGATCCTAAGATAATTTCCTACATAGACCGTTTTTTGGATCAATTAAATGCTCAACTAATTGTTAGACTGCATCAAATGGACAGTATGGAAAGATACAGAGATATAACTTCTGAAAATATTATTTTTCAAGTACCCGGTATTGATGAAGGCAAACTTTCTGATCAACGTGTGGCATATTATGATTTTATCAAAGACTTAAGAGATACAATCTATTTTAGTGACGTGACTATTAATACAGCTTCAACCATGAGTCTTGATGCCATTGCATTGAATCGTCCGGTGATAAATATCTGCTTTGATATCGAAGAGAGACCTTATTACAACTCAGTAAAAAGATTTTATGATTTTGTACATTATCAACCCATTGTAGATACAAAAAGTACTTATATCTGTCTTTATAAAGAAGAGATTATCAAAAATCTAGAATTATTATTAGATGGAAATGACACCACCTCTCCTGGACGAAAAGTTTTAAGTCAAACTATGCTTGCAGGAAATAAAGGCAATGCTTCAAGACGCGTATCTGAAGTTATATTGGGGAACTTAGGACTTTCCTGATGAGCGGTAAAATACTTTTCCATATAGGAATGCCAAAAGCTGCCAGTTCAACTTTACAAAAAGAGATTTTTAGAAAGTATTTAAAACACAGCAACTACACAAAATTTGGTGCATTTAAGAAACAAGCAAATCTATTGAGATACGGGTTGTTAGGTCTGGATGATGAAGCCTTCGCAAGGTATTTTGAAAAAATTAAGTCTCACATTAATAAGTTGCCATATGAGGAAAATGTAAATGTCTTTAGCGAATCCGGCATTTGTAATGAAAATTTTGAAAAGAATATACATAGGCTTTCAAAGGTATTTAATGGAGAAAATAAAATTGATGAATTCCTTTTAATTGTCAGAAGACAAGATCAGACTTTTTTGTCCTCAATAACTCACAGAGGTCCTTTAGGTCTTATTCCTACGAGTATGTCTCTATCAGATACATTGGACCAGGTAATTTCGAATTTGGATTCTGGAACGTCCAAAGATCAAGTCATAGCCAACTTTATTTCTTCCTTAGATTATTTAAACATTTATGAGACGCTTACTAAACATTTCCCCAAATCCAGAATTAATGTCTTAGTGTTCGAAGAACTTGTAACCAATAAAAAAGTTTTTTTAGATAAGTTAAAAACTATTCTTAAACTTGACCAAGAAATTAAACTTCACAAAGAAAGAAACAAATCAATTAAAAATTCAGACGAGAGTAAATACTTTTGGAAAGGTAAGATATTTCCATTTAGGGAAAAACTTCTCGAAAATCCCTTCTATACAGGCTTTTACTTCGCTGGTTTTCGCCGAAGAGCCTTGCTCACTTTTATTAAAAGAATAACCCTTATTTTTAGATTTAGAAATAATATTTCAGTGGAAGTCAATGAATCTCAAAGACAAGAAATCCTAAATGCTTACAAACATTCAAATCAAAAGCTTAATAAGCTCTTGTCTCTTAATCTTGATAAATACAATTACTTTTAACCTAATATGAAGATTATCATTATAGATCCTACTTCAACGTCTCCACCTTATTGTAATTATTTATCTTCTTCCATATCTAAATTGGGGCATGAAGTTTGCTTAATTGGACCGGAAAAAGATATTTTTTTTGAGAAAATATCAGCATTTGATAGCAGGCCATTCTTTCCTGATTACGTCTCTAAAAATAATTTTTTTCGACTTTTATTTTATCCTTTGTCCTTAATTCAGATTCTAATAAAAGTTTTCAAGGACAATGTTTCAATAGTACATTTTCAATGGTCTCATATTCCTTTGATTGAATTTATCTTTATAAAATTTATCAAAAAAAAGGCAAAAGTTGTTTACACAGCACACAATACTCTTCTTTTCCACGGAGAAAAGCATCTCTTAAGAAGATTTCTTCAGATTGGTAGAGAGCTATATCTAAAGCAAGTTGATCAAGTGATTGTGCATACAGTTTACTCTAAGGAAACTTTATTGAAATATTATCCTTTTCTAAAAAATAAAATACAGGTTATTCCCTATGGCCAAGAAGAATTTCTTAGAGCCGAGGAAAAAGAGAAATTTGAGAGATCTTTCAGTTTAAATACCAAACAAATACCTCACTTACTTTTTTTTGGACAAGTAAGTTACTATAAAGGTGTAGATATATTAATCGAAGCAGTAACTCTTCTTGGTGATCTTGACTTTACCCTCAATATTTGTGGCAGACCTGAAATAAAAAAAGATCTAATTGAACATATGGTTATATCCAAGAATTTATCTGAAAAGGTTAATTTAGATCTGAGATTCTTGCCAAATCATGAAGTTCATAGGTACTTCCTAGAATCTGACATTTTAGTTTTCCCTTATCGACATATCGATCAAAGTTCAGTTTTAATGAGTTCTTTTATTTATGGTAAGTCATTGGTAGCCTCACGAATAGGCGGATTTATTGAAACTATTAATGATCACGAAAATGGACTACTATTTGAATCAGAGAATCCTCAAGATCTTGCAGACAAATTGAGAGTAGTTTTAACATCCAAGCAAATAAGAAACAAATTAGGATCTAATAATATTCAATTAAGTAAAATACTTCCTGACTGGATAGGAATAGCTCGGAAAACCCTTGATCTTTATTATGACTGTAGCTGAATATTACTAATCACACACACTATATCTATAAAAATATTTAGATTAGAAAAAGCTAACTTATGCCTTTTATTTTCAGACTTCAGTAAACTATCTGCTAAGGACTAGATCTAATGAAATTTAGTAATTATTTTTATTATATTATCGCTTTTGGAATAAGCCTTTCATCAGTTTCTTTTAAGATCCCAATATCGATTGCTATAAGTGACTTGACTGTATTGCTTCTTCTATTTTTGTCAATCTTCTCTTATAAGAAAATTACATTTTCTTCGATAGCAAATTGGACGCTTTTATTGGCTTTATATCTATTGCTTGCAAATTTAATTAACTTTTTCCTGATAAGAGAATTTTCTATGCCTTCTTTCCTGACAAACTATTTAAGAGTCATTGCAATATTAGGGATAATTTTTTTACTACCCGGTTTCATGTCGAGTCTAAATCTTAAATTACTTGCAAGAGCTCTCATGATTGCAGTTAACTTCCACTGTTTATTAGTTTTTTTTGACCTATTTATTAGCTATCCATGGAACTTCAATGAAGATGGTTTTGTTCTAGGAGCTGGATCAGAAAATTCAGCATTAGAAGGTCGAGGACGGGGCTTATTTGACGAACCCTCTTTTTTTGCTGCTTACGTAGGACTTATCTCTTCATTGATTTTACAGTATCAATCGTATTCAAAAATAGTCATATTCAAGCCTATTAATTATTTGATCTTGGTTATTGGTTTAATTGCATCGGCGTCTCTTACAGGTGCGGCCGTACTATTGCTCTTACTACTTCAACTACTTTTAATAGAAAGAAAAAAAATTCTATCATTTACTAGTATAACGAGCTTAATAGCTGTTCTTCTTGTTACTATACCTTTATCTATTTTTTTACTTGCACAGTCTTTTAGTTATATTTCTTCTAGAACAACTGACCTAGAAGATGGGTCTACTCTAGGAAGGTTAGTTGGAAGTGCTTTTTATACTCTCGATATTATTGAAGAGAGGCCACTTGTTGGAGTTGGCATGGGTTCTGAGAACCAACTAAATTTTTCAAAAACCAGAGATCAATCAATTCTATTTGATTTAATAGAAAATGAAGACGGTGATAGTATTAATCTCCATCAGTCTGTTGTAACTTATTGGGCATCACTTGTTGCTGCTGGAGGAATCCCGGCTCTCATAATTTTTTATGTTTTCGTAATTGGTGCACTTTTAGTTAGAAAGGAAACTTTTTTAATAGGTATAATGATACTGGCATTGGGAATGGC
>CACLEI010000009.1 GCA_902605935.1 uncultured SAR86 cluster bacterium
TTGGATTTGACTTTAATTTTTCAAAAGCTGAACGCATTCCAAATACTTTCAATGCGCATAGGCTTTTATGGAAGGCTAAAGAAATGGGACTACAGACAGAACTCTCGGAAGCTCTCTTCAAATGTTATTTCACAGAAGGAAAAGATATTGGTTCTAAAGAAATACTTTTGGAAGTAGCAGTAGAGGTAGGCATGGATTTAGATACAATTAAATTATTCTTAGATTCAAAAGAAGGTGGCCAAGAAACAGCTGATGAAGAAATGAATTTCATTGAGAAAAGTATCGGAGCTGTCCCTACTTATTTCATAAATGAAAAGTATATTATTCAGGGTGGTCAAGAACCTGAGACCTTTGTTTCTTTTTTGAATAAAATTCTCATCAAAGAAAAAGAAAATGCAACTACTAGATAAAAATCAATTAAATCTTGCCAAGGTTGATGATAATTTTTTTCCTTATTTTCATGTGGAAAACGCCTTGTCTCATTTCCTTAACTCATCAGATTTAATTAAAGATTTCCCAGATATAGACTCTGGAGGAAGTTTTCCATCTGATAATCTTAAACAAGGAGATATAAAAAAACTTGTTGAGGAATTAGAAGGAGATGAATTTAAAGCCATTTTAGAAAATAAATTGGGAGTTGATCTCAAAGATGCTGAAGTTATCACTACCCTTAGGGGATTTTCTCGATTTAAAGATGGAAAAATTCATACGGATTCTCAAAGTAAAATTGTAACAGTATTGCTCTATCTAAATAAGAATTGGGATAATGAAATAGGTAACTTAAGATTATTGAAGAAAAACAATGATTTAGAAAATTATATTCAAGAGATTTCTTCTGAATATGGAAATCTCGTCGCTTTTAAGGTTACAGACAACTGTTGGCATGGCTTTATGCCTTTTGAAGGTAAAAGGCTATCTATACAACTTAATTATATACACCCCAAATCTTTGAATATGCATAAGATCCGACACAAGCTTAGCGCTTCATTTAAAAAACTTATATCAGGAAGTTCCAACTGAGGGTTCTAATCATCAAGCTTACGTCTATGGGTGATTTGATGCACGCCCTCCCCGCTATTACAGAAGCTAAAGATCAGATAAATAACATTTCTTTTGACTGGGTTGTAGACAAAAACTTTAGTTCTGTTCCTAAATGGCATCCTGATGTCGAAAATACTATTGAAACTAATCACCGTGAATGGAAATTAAATTTATTTTCATCTAAATCTAGAAATGAAATGAGGGATGTGGTGAATAAAATAGACGCAAATGAGTACGATCTCATTATTGATATGCAAAATAACCTTAAAAGTGCTTTCCTTTCTTTTATGTGTAAATCTTCAGTAACTGGTCTAGATGCCAAAAGCGCAAGAGAATACCCTGCACATTTAGCCTACAAAACTAAAATTAATGTGCCTAAATCAATGCATGCAGTAGAAAGACAGAAGCTATTGTTAGCAACCGCATTGGGCTATGAATCAAATATAGAAAATAGAGATTATGGAATTTCTAGAGCTAATTTTAAAAAACCCTTGAAAATATGTTCAAGTAAATATGCCATTTGTGTCCAAAATGCTAGTTGGACAAGCAAACAGTGGCAGATAAAATATTGGCAAGAGTTTCTAAAAATTTTAGAAAAAAAAGATCTTAATTTTTTATTTCCCTCTGGAAGTCAGGCAGAATTAGATCGAGCCACTGAAATCTGTTCTGTTTCACAAAAAGCTCTTGCTTTAGAAATATTACCTTTAGATGAAATAGCCTTTCTTATTGATAATGCTGAATTTGCTATATGTTCAGATACTGGTCTCGCACACCTTTCTGCTGTTGTTGATACTCCTTCATTAACACTTTATGGACCTACAGATGTCGGTCTAATAGGTACTTACGGAAATAATCAAAACCATTTTGTATCACCTAATTCAGACATTAATAAAATTAGCGTAAATGATATTCTTAGAAAAATGGAAGAACTAAAGTTTATTTAGAAGCCTTAACTTTCTTTTTTACTTCTTTTACAGCACCTTTTAGGGTGTAATTTTTATTGAGATCTTTTTTGGAAGATTTGCTGGATAATTCTCCTACCCTTATGTATTTTCCTGAATCAAGTGCTTCTCTGAAATATTTTGTACTCCCATGGATTTCATTGACTTTTCCGGAGGCACCCATACCAAAACCTTCAATAGTTCCGCCATATGTTGCTGCTTGCATTCCCATTCTGTGAAGAAGCTTAGGACTGGCAATATCAATGACCTTTGGATCAACGGAGACTATCCAGTTCTCTTGTGATCTCATCCAAGATTTTACATTCGACATCGCAGCTACAAATCTAATTTTATCGGTATGGTTGACTCCGGTTCCATGAAGAAGTCTTCCATCAAAAAGCATAACTGTTCCAGCTTTTGCTTCAAGATTTATAGCAGGCGGTAATTTTCCGACTTCGCCATTGCTGCCAGCTTTGATAATATTTTTATGACTACCTGGAATAATCAAGGTACCTCCATTTAATTCATTAACATCTTGAGGTATGTAAAGAGTATTCACCAATGCAGGAGCCTCTTCAGTTATCCAGGGTGAGAGTGGGCTTTGATCTAAATGGAGAACTTGAGGATAGTACCCCTTTTCAGCACCATTTGCTAAAAAGCTATGACAAATCCATCCTTTACCTAAAGTTTCATTCAAGAAGCTTTCTATCAGTAAACCTGCTTGGACATGAGAAGGATCTTGCTCAATACAGCCTCTAAAAATTTCGCCCTTATTGATTAAAGTATGAACATATTGACCTGATGGAGTAATACTATTTACCCCAGCTAGCTTCTCACCTTTTGCTTGCTCCAATAGCCTCTCTATAAATGCTTTACATTGATCTTTTGACATTCCATCCTCGATCAGTGCATATCCCCATCTTTTAAAGTCTTTTCTTATTTGTTTTATTTCTTTAGTAGGTGTTGGTAATTTTTTTGTTTTCCAATAAGGATGCTTTCTGCCCACTGTCGTATTCCAGTAATGTATTTTTTTTCTGGAAAGAGGTTTTTTAAAATTAGGAGGAGCTAGCCAAGGATTGTTTTTAAAGATAGATGTATAAGGCTCTTGAGAATCAAGAAAAGACTTAAAAAGCATTTCTTTTGCTGGAGTATTCTTATCTATATATTCTTGACTAAATTGTTCTATTTGAGGCATTTGTTCTAGTCCTAAAAATCATCTCTAACTCTATCATAGGCCTCATTTATTAGTGTAACTTTTTCAGCTCTAAGACCTTGCTTTACTTCTATATTCTCGTCCAATAATACATACTTTTGATAATTCGATTCAAATTCAGGCCATTCATCAGTGTCTATTGAAGGAATCCCATTTTTAGCAAAACTTGTCCATATCTCCATCATAACTTGGGAGAACTTACGATCTCTTTCAGATAGATCTATGTTAAATACATCAAAATTGCCAAATATATAGGGCACTTCAGCTGCGTGAAAAGCTCTGTACTCTTTAGAGCCATTTATTGAAGGGTGCCAGTTCCACAAATATAAATATGCGGGACTTTCAACATTTGACATTAGATCGCCCCACTTTTGCATTTGAGCAGTAAACATAACGTCAGTAGTAAAATCTACCCATGATTTTTTTGCTATCTGTTCTGTATCTACGGGATAAAGTTCATAAATAGAACTATCAGCTTCCGGTAAAATATCTGCAATAGCCAAATGAGTGAGTCTTTTGTAAGACATGGATTCTAATTGGGGGCTTAACATTTTTGGATCTAAAGGTGTAGCCTCATCAGCAGTACTCCCAATCAGAACTGGAACATCAGCTTGCTCACCTTTTTGAAAAATTTGCGATATATCTTCGGGGATTACATTTCCATCAATTACTGTTAATGAATCAAATTGAGTTGTATAAAGAGGATCATTCTCTAAGTTCCTGATAATTGTTAATGGAGGTATCTTTTTTAATGCTTCTAGTGAAGAGTTGTTACTTGCAGTCATAACTTTTGACCACTCTAAACTTAGATCTTCAGCACTTTTTGAATAAGTTGTACTTTTATTTAAATGAGTTAGTGGTAACAATCTAGCGCCACTTTGACCAATGGCTTTATGAAATAGTCCTTTTGCTAAAGGACTTGCTTGAAGTACATTCACACTCCATGATCCAGCAGATTCACCAAAAATAGTTACGTTATTGGGGTCTCCACCAAAATATTGAATATTTTCTTTGACCCATTTAAGTGATTGAATTTGATCGCTGAAACCTTGATTCCCAGAAGAACCATTCTTCATTGATAATTCTGGATGAGAGAAGAATCCAAACGGACCTAAACGATAATTTACAGTGACTAAAATTACTCCATGCTTTGTAAGCTCATTACCAGGATATTCACTGCCACTTCCCCAAACCAATGCCCCTCCATGGAACCAAACCATCACGGGGAGTTTTTCATTTGTATCTTTTGCTCGAGTCCACACATTCAAAGTTAAGCAATCTTCGCTCATATTATTCAAATCAGGGACTCGATCATAGAATTCAGCTATTTGTTTTGGCTGAAAACAAATTTTTGAATTAGTTTCAGCGGATCTCATACCTTTCCAGTTTTTTGCAGGTTTAGCTGGAGCCCACCTCAGATCGCCTAGGGGTGGTTCTGCGTAGGGAATACCCAAATATTTTTTTAGATCTCCTTCTTGAGCTCCCTTGATAGAACCATTCTTCAATTCAACTATCTTAGTTATATTAAGATCACTAGAACCACAACCTAGTAAGGTTATAAATATACCCAGAAAAATTATCTTTCTAAGTATCATAACCTAGAGATTAAATCACTTAATGAGCGAACTAAATTCTGACTTCTCTCCGCTCCTATAGCTCCTTCTTCCATTAAACATGGGGTGAAACCGAATGAAACCTTCTTATTTGTATCCGCAATAGACATTGATCCGCCCCATCCTGCCCAAAAACAAGCTCCTTCATCGAGATATCCCATCCAACTTGCATTATCTATGGGTAGACCAAAACCTATACCCCATCTAAGTGGCTCCACAAGGACTAGATCATTGCCACGAACCTGTTCTTCGAGTGCAAATTTAATTAACTCTTCAGAAAAAATTCTTTTTCCTTTATAGGTTCCTCCGTTAGCTATCAGTGCCATAGACTCAGCAATGGATCTACCGTTTCCATGACCCCCCGCAGCAGGTATCTCAGCTCTTCGCCACTCTGGAGTATTAGCATCAGGTGCAGTGATTATTCCGTTTGTCATAACTTTCTGCATGACTGAGCCTTCCTCTAATTCAAATAAGTCTTCAGGATTCGATTCAACTGCCTGATGAATTTCTGCAACTCTTGAGTGATGTTTATCTTCGAGACCAATATGAAAATCAATATCCAAGGGTTTGGCTATTTCGTCTTTGAAGAAATTACCAACAGTTTTACCTGAAATTCTTTTTATAATTTCCCCCATTAGATTTCCAACAGATATTGCATGATAACCAAGAGCCGTTCCTGGTTCCCACCATGGTTCTTGGGTTTCAAATAGGGCCGCTACTTTATCAGGATCGTAAAGATCATTTCCCGCCACAGGTGCATCCCATCCAGCCAACCCAGATGAGTGACTCATAATATGGCTTACAAGGATATTCTCTTTTCCATTCTGAGCAAATTCGGGCCAATACTCTGCCACAGGAGCTTTGAAATCTAATTGCCCACGATCAGCGAGAACATATGCAGATAAAGAAGTTGCATTTTTTGTACTCGAAAACACATTAACTATAGTATCTTCTTCCCACGGTAGTGACTGAGCTTTATCTCTAGTGCCAGCCCAGATATCTACAACCACTTCACCGTGGTATGTAATTGCTAATGAAGAACCAATATCTAAGTTGAGTACAAATTGATTTTCGAAGCAATCTACAATTGATTTAAATTTATCGTCAAATTTACCTTGTATATCCATTTACTTGCATCTATCTAGTGGAGCCATGAGAACGGAAATTTAAAAATTTCTTTGTATTTCAATTCCTGCTGTTCGTGGATAGCCCCATTGACCAAAACGGCCTCCTCCAGTAGCAGAAGATAAATACCCAGAAATATAATCTTCATCTGTTGCGTTCTTTATAAAGAATCTAGATCTCATAGTTTCATCTGCACTTTCCCATATTAAATTTAAATCAACAATGGTGTACGCATCTTGTGAATATTCATTAAACTCTGAGAAATAAATTCTTGATTTATAGGAAGCATTCGCACGGTAAGTTAATGACGCACCAGATGCCATAGGGTTTGTATAGTTTAGTCCCAAGTTAATAGAAACTTTAGGAGCATTTGTTAAATAATTGCCATCTAATTGCTGCTCTCCTAATTGGGGCTGTATACCGTTTGTATTCAGGAATTCTCCATAAGTTGCATCTAAAAGCGTTAGACCATAATTTATGCTGAGAGAATCATTAACAGTTGAGAGTGCTTCAATTTCTAATCCATTTACAGTTGCGTCACCAGCATTTCTTGTAACTGTTTGAATTCCTACAACCTGTAACACTTGGAAATCTGTATAGTCATATCTAAATAAAGATGCGTTCAAACTGGTGTTTTCAGCTAAAGAACCTTTAAATCCAAATTCTAGAGAAGTTACTTCTTCAGGATCATATGGATCTGTGCATTCATATGTAGCATAACCACCAGCTTTGAAGCCTTCACTTAAAGATGCATAAACATTACTCTCAGGAGATAAGTCATGCTGTATTACAGCTCTCGAAGTTGTTGAGGAATATTCTGTAACCACTTCTCTATCACAAGTTTGAGCCGCTATAACCGGCATAGGCATTAAGATAGAAATAAAATTGTCTTGTTTACTGGTGAATTCATCTGTTGTTCTTCTCACTCCTAAACTTAATCTAGTTGTTTCATTTAAATCGAATGTGCCATCTGCAAAGTATGCCTCTGATTCCGTATCCATTTTGTCATGTTTAAAATCAAACATACTAGGTACAGGAAACCCTAGGATAGGTTGAGGATTATCAAAATGAGTATGTCTTGACGTTTCATCATCCATATAAAACAGACCAAATACGAGACTCATAGTATCTCTTTCGATATTGAAATTAAGTTCTTGAGTAAATGTTTCAGTCTCTGATATATCAAATGTATCTAGATATGCACCAGCCGATCCATCTCTATCCAAATTAAACTGATCATTAAATTCTTGTTTTGCAGTTATTGAAGTCAATGTACCAAGTTCAGTGTCGATCCTTAAAGTCAAAGAAGAAACATCATATTCTCTATCCGTCATGTTGGTACCATTTACTGACTGAGCAGTCGGTGTTTGATAGATTTCATGAGGCTTTATAGATATTGGTTCAGCTAAAATTTGAGGAAAGCCAAAAGCCGCAGCCAATTCTCTATTATCCGTCAACCATCCGTAGGGATCTGGTGTCCCTTCTGTCTCAACAGATGCAACCATAAGGTCTGCAGAAACCGTATCACTTAGATCTGATTTTATTTTTAATCGAAATGCTTGCTTATCCGTATACCCTTGCTCTCCACATCCAGCATTAAGACAATCATAATAACCTTCACCTTGTTCAGTTCCATGTACTACCAATCTAAAGCTGGTATTGTCAGAAATTCCACCACCAAAGGCTGCTTCAGCAGTAGTAGTGTCATATTCACCGTAACCTAATTTGACATACCCATCCATATCTTGAGTAGGATTTTTTGTTATGAGATTAACCACTCCTCCAATTGAATTTCTTCCATAGAGAGTACCTTGCGGGCCTCTCAATACTTCTACCCTCTCAAGATCCATTTCACCCAGTTGTGATGAATGTGCTCTTGATTGAAAAATACCATCAGTACTTACCGACACACCTGGATTGCCATTAAACTGTCCAATTCCTCTTATTGTTATGTTCTGAGCCCCCAGAACATTAGTAAAATTCATGCTAGGAACTAGATGTTTAAGATCATGCATACTAGTTATGCCTTTATCCTCAATTTCTGTTGAACTAATAGCTGTAATTGCAGCAGGAGTATCTACTACTGTTGAGCTTCTCTTTAGTGCTGTAACAACTATTTCTTCAACTTCTTCAGAGTAAATCGGCACAGTAAAGGATAATGAAATAATTAGCGGAAAATATCTGAGATTAAACATAAAAACTCCCCTTTTTAGTTAACTTTGACAATAATTTAATACAATTTAAATGATATTACCAAAAAATTAAGGCTATATGTTTACTTGTTTATCCTTATTCTCTTTTGTTCTTATTTTATTGCTAAATCAGAATGATTATCAAAATCAAAACCATTTCCATTAGCTAATTTACAGAAATTTTCTGTTAAATTTAAATTATGAATACACAAGAAGTTAATACTATATTAAACAAAATAATAGAGTATGAGTTAGCTGGAGTTGTCAGATATACTCACTCTGCCCTAATGGTAACAGGACCCTATAGATTGCCTATAGTGGAGTTTTTAAAAGAACAAGCTAATGAATCGCTCATGCATGCTCAGCAGGCCGGTGAATTACTTACAGGTCTAGATGGACATCCCAGTCAAAAAATTGCAAAAATTGAGGAGACGAATGATCATTCCATACAAGGTATTCTGGAAGAAAGTCTCGGGCACGAATTAAATGCTCTTAACCTCTATAAAGAGTTATTATCGGTTGTAGAGGGTAAATCAGTATATTTAGAAGAATATACTAGAGGCTTAATAGGAGAGGAAGAACAGCATCAACTTGAACTTAGAAAAATGCTCAAAGACTTTAGTTGATCTTACAAAAATTTTTAAATTGATTTAAAGATACATTAATTATATTGACATCCTTTGGATTGAAGGTTGTTTGATATATAAAATATTCATTGTTTATAGCAATTTGTTTATATTTACTTTTCTTAATTTCAATTTTGACACTTCTGTTTAATATAAATTTTTTCCAGCAACTCTTGAAGTCTTTATTGACTTCTTCAGGTGAAATAAATGAAAGAAACGCATTGTTTCTTATTATATTATTTGAAAGAGAAGCTGCTTGAGCATCTAATTTAAAAAAATTTTGTCCTTCGTTCTTGATCCTAAACTTTGTACTAAATAATTCTTGCGAAAATAGAGAAAAACTTAAAATTAGAATTAATAAGCTAAAAATCGTCTTCATCATCGCCACCAGAAGATCCAGAATCATATTCTTGAGGTTGAATGACTTGGTATTCAGTACTTGATCCAGAAGCATCAGGCTCTTTTTCTAAAGTTTCCTTCATACTTTTTGCAAAATTTGCATCTGAAGGACTCCAGGACACTACAACTCCTGCAACTGGTCTAGAGGTTACAGGATGTCTTTGTACCCATCTATGAATAACTTTAGATCCTTGTAGCGTTCCATTTGCTGAAGCTCTCTGCCTTCTATCTATATTTTCTTCGGTATAAGTATCAATCATTCCATTAGCTTTTTCAGTTGTAATTTCAAAGTTATCTATTTTTTCTTGGACTTCAACATTTTCACTTCTAAACTGGATTATTGCTCTTTCTGCTTTAAGCTTTGCTGTTCTAATTGCAGCTTGTTGAGAGTTGGAAGTACTAGATTTAATTCCAGACTGAGCATAACTTAGAATAGACATATCACCATTTTCATCTCTGTCCATAAAGGTTCCAAAAGTTACCATTAAAGCATCTCCTTTTTTTACTTGATCTTTAAGTGGTTTCTTTTTTTTCTTAGGATTACTTAATACTTTAAAATTACCTGTAGTCATAGCATCGGCATATTTAACAAAGTTCTCTGACCAAACAACCACATTACAGACATTTGTCTTATTGGAATTAGGTTTAGCACTTAAATTAGAATAAACAACTTTCATTCCTCTTATGTTTGAAGAAGCAGTAGCCTCTATAGAATCACGAAATACATTTTGACTTAAAATACTATCAATTTCCTGTTGTAACTCTCGCTCATTTTCACCAACTTTATCTTTATTTTCTGATGAGATTGATTCATCTAATTTTTGATGAATTAATAATTTCATCTTTTGATAAACGGATAACTCTTCGTAATTCTGAGCTTCTAGATCATTATTGGTTACAACATCTACTGGTTTGACACCTTCCTTGAAGGATTGAACGAATTCATTAGAAATTTCACTGGTTATTTGCTTAGCTTGATTTTCTGCCATATCCGTTTTTGCATTCATTTGAGCCCTAATAAATGCATTTTGAATACTATCAATATATGAAACTTGCTGCATACTAGCTCCAGAAGATCCTATTCCTACACCTACATAAAAAGATTTACCCTTTCTAGTATTTTCTCCCTCGGACCACCCCTTGCCATCGATATAGTCAAAACATGCTTGTCCATCTAAAGAGTATTCCTCTTGTATTTCTCCATCAGGAAATTCTTCTTCAAAAACCTCCATCGCATATAAACTACAAGGAAGTGCTAATAATATAAGTAATTTTTTCATAGTATTTTTTTTAATTTTTACCAATCTTCATCAAATTTTTTCTTTTGTTCAGCTCTTTTTTTCTCAATCTTAATCTTTTGTTGTTCTTTGTTAAATTCATCAGTTAAAGGTCGAACTAATATCATTTTTGGTTTAAAAATTTCTTCTAGGTTGTCTTTAGTTGTATTTATTATGTTTCCATAGGCTTGTTTAGGTGTGACAGAAGTTATCTTTATCAAGCCAATAACCTCTTCAGACCTTCCTAAACTTTCCTTTGTATAGCTATCTATAATCTTGTCTCCTCGTAAAATCAACTGCATTTGTTGACCTCTTGAAATAGACTCTCCCCCTTGGCCTAGAATAACAACATTCCCTTTTATAGATTCAACCAATATCGGAAAAATTGCGTTGAGGATTGTTTCACCTATCTTTTTTGATCCAAGATTTAAAGTTGAGTACATTATTTCAGTAGGAGAATTTTGATTTGTAATCCCTATTTTTTTGAGTTCAGAATTAGAAATATTTACAGTTGCATTACTTGAAAATTTAACTTGCGAAGTAGGCACATCAATTATTCTATAAGATACCTGAACCACGCCTTGAATTTCTTGAAAAGTCATATAATTAGTTCTCATACTTCTAACTACTTCTTTAATCTGAGCAGTAGTTATTGTTCCGACTAAAATATAATCCGAAAAAAGTTCTTGGCCTAATTTAGCTAATTCTTGTGAGGGAACATCTCCGGATAGCATTTTTTTCTCTGAACTTCTTTCTTGAATATAATCTCTATCTAGTACAGTGAATTTTCTTGATTGAACCAAGAAGTTGGATAAACCTCTAGAAAGCTCTTGAGCAGCAAAATCAGGATTAGTTTCTGCACCCATCATCATGCAGCAATCTCCTCTAGCTTGAAATGGAAGAACAGCTATCCTCTTTCTTTTGGCAGATTTTGAAACTTTATACTTAGCAATAATTGCGCTGACTCTTACCACCCAAAGGGAAGAATCAGACATTTTATTTTTAGATAAAATATCATAACTCTTTATTTGACCTTTCGACTTAGATTGAATTTCATCTTGATATTCTTGTGAAGAAAAATAATTTGAATCATTATTTTTTTGCTCTGATACTTCTATAGTTTTCAGAAAAGAAGAGCTCTCCATACTTTTACCATTAACTCTCTCAATGGCTTGTATCAGAGCTGAATCAATTGCTTCCTTGACTGATACTCCAGTACTTTCTATCTCGATTTTTACATACTCTAAACTTGATCCAACAACATATTGAGCAGATATAAGTCCACAAAAGAGTATAGTTAAAAGTTTGCTCCTAATGTTGATCATTAGAATTCATCGGCTGGCATTTCTTTTTCTGCGTTAGATGTATCCATTTTCTGAGACTTAGCAAATGAAAACACGCCTTTAGATGACGTACCTAGAGTTTTTAAGAAATCAGGTATTGCTTTAGCTATTTTCATACCTCCAGCTAACGATTTCCTTAATTTATTAAGTTTCATTGGATTTCTTAAAGATTTCATTTCACCTTGAGCAGCATCAATCCAAGATTTTGCTTGATCTGAAACTTTTACAGTTAAAGCGACGCCTTGTGCATATGGCAAGAGCCCTTTTACATATTCTTGTTTTGCTTCAGCGCTCAATTCTCCTGCTTTAGATTCTGCTTCAGCCCCCGCTTTTCTTGCACTGGCAGTAGTCTCCAAGGCTGAATTTAAATCAACATCACCATCTGAAGAAAGTGTATCAGCTCGACTCTCAGCTGCAGCTGCCGCTTCGGAATTTCCCAAAGCTTTTTGAAAATGTGATTCGGCTTTATTCAAATTAGCTAGGGCCTCTCGCATTGTTGCTTCAAGATTTGCTTGTGCCGATGGCAAATCAACAGCAGGACTATCATCTGAACCGCCTCCAAAGCCAGGTAATTTAGGAACTTCTGGTAACGCAACACTCATAATCGAAAATGAAAACAAAAATGTTGTAATAAAAGTAAACAATTTGATATTTAAAATTTTCATGTTTTCTCCTTTTTTTAAATTTTATTAATTAATTCATCTATGGCCATATCTGCAGCTAAATTTAATGCTTGATTTTCAGCCAGCCTCTCATCAGCCCCCAAACCTGTCCTTGCAATTGGCCCAACAAACGCAAGTATTTCTTCAAATCCATCATCAACCCAAACTAACTGTGCGTTAATGTAAACATCTACAGCGGTAAGTCCAGTGTCAGGGTCAATTCTGGGAGGCCCTGCATCCATAGTACCAAGCAAAAAATGTTCTACCCTTCCAGAGATTGCTGGATGATCAAATCCTGCTACTAATGTAACGAAAGAGTTACTGGATATATTTGACTCTCCATTGCTAGTATTTCCTATAAATTCTTGCCTGATAGTATCAAAGAGTCCATCATTTCCAGTTCTAGTATCAATAGACGCACCTAACATAGGTCTAGTTTGTATTCTTTTTAAAGAATTAGCGATAGCATTATCAACTCCGGCTTGATTATCACTTAGAAGATATTCTCGCTGTTCAGATTTCTTTACAGCACTGCCACCTGTAGTGATTTTTGATCTCTCAGTTGTTTGCCCAGAGAAACTAACAGAAGTGTCATCAGAATAGCTACTTTCATCTGAATCAATCATCGTAATCTTTTCGCTTTGTGTTGTATTTTTAGTATCAAAGCTTTTAGCTGAGGATACTTTTCTGGCAACTATGTAATAGGCAACTCTTTTACCTTTTAGTGCTGAAGAGGCTCCTGTTGAACTGTTATATTGTGCTAAAGTTACATCCACCATAGTTGAGTTGATTGAAGCTTTAATGGCTACTGTATAAACTCTTCTACTTTTAGAACAATCAGTCTCTAAAATGGCATATTCAGTTATATACTTATCAAGCTCTGAAACAAAGCTTCTGCTGTTAGCCATGTAGTTGCTCATCTTTTCCGCACTAAACTTGCCAGTATATTTATCCCAAGCCGCCTTTTTTGCTTTTTCAATGGCCTTAAAATGATCATCTTTGCTCCTTGGCCTATTATCTTTACATTTTCCATTAAACTCGACTGTGCCTACACCGGTTGAATAGGTAGTTGCAGAATTTATTGAAAAAGGCATTAAAAGTATTGCTATAAAAAGGGGTAATAATTTCATAATTTTTTCTCTCTATTTCTATTTAATCTTAATTATTTGACTTGTTCTAGTGTTTCCTTGATGTATTCAAAATACCTTTTTCCTTCCTTGTATTTCATATTGGTTTGCTGAGGGATCCATTTTCTTTCGGTTTTCTCTATTTGCTTAGCATACTCTTTAACTAATTCTTTTATAGAATTATCAAATTCTCTCCAATCGTTTATAAAGTCTCCTTTTACAGTTTCTAAAACATAACCATTTTTGACCTTTGAACTTTGTTTAGAAATTAAGCCACCAAAATCCATAGTTATATATGAACCGTACACCCAGGCTTCCCTTTTAGGCGTTTCATCCATCAAAGATTTAGCAAATCCTCTTATAGCAATATCAAACGAATAATCTAATTCAGGTAAAGTTAAGTCAATAGCAGTTCCATCAGAATATTTAAGTTGTACCTTGCCTCCCACAGAGCCGGCAAAGGGAACTACTAAAGGAACGCTAAGAGTTGAAGATATAGTTTTTGCAATATATTGTGAAATCCAGTCCTTATAACTTTGTTCATCAAAACCACTTTCATTAGTAAAAAAAGGATGAGATATAAAATCTTCCTTTCCTGACAATATTGCTCTAGCTCTATCGGTTATAGAAATATTTCCTATACCTGCAAATCTAATATTTTTCTTTTCAGATATTCCAAGGTTGGATACAACGTAACCTATTTCTTTCATTAAACCATTGCCTGAATTTATAAGGGTTATGTTGTTACAGTTATTTTGTACTTCCGCTTTTGAATAATTCTCATCTGTTTCAAGTCCCAGAAATATCTGACAAAATCTAAATTTGTCTCTTTCTTTATCTCTTTTTTCTGTAGTGCAGCTAGAAACATCTTGTTCAACGTAATTCCTGCTTCTTCCTACAGGATGAGTTTGCAGAACATTCATTCCTTCGAGTTCAAATAGAATTACTTGGGCAGTTATTGTGTATTGCCACAGACAAACATCACCTAACTTTCCGCCAGTTATTCGCTCTTTATCAAAAGCAACAACTATACTCTTAGTCTGACCCGTAGAAGCTAGTCCTCTAGGTGACAATAAATATGGTTTGTCCATGGCTTCAACAAGTTGATATTGCATAGGGGCCATTTTTTCCTTCAGTGCATTAAAATTAGGAAATAAATCTTTATCCTTTGATTTAGCACTTATAGTGTAACCTCCCCAAGTTATAGTTTCTTCTGAATAAATGTCGATGCTCAAGAATAGGAAAAAACTCAAAAAAATTTTGGCAGTAAGAGAGCGCATAGCAATTATTTATATCACTAAAATGCATTTAGATCTCCTACTTTAGTAATAATTGAATAGAATTTTGGAAGGAGAAGAGAATTAAATACTATATGAATTTACTTAATTTTATAAACACATCTTTTTTTATCTCTTATTAGGAGATTTATGCCTACCGAAGGTAAAATTTCTTTTTGTAATGTGTTTAGTCTTTCTTCCAGTCACCCTCTTTCTCCAAAGCTTGTATGAAGAAAGTTTAAGTTGAGCTTTCATTAGGCCTTTAACTTCTTTTTCACTTAATCCATAGGCATCATAGATAGCATCAAAAGGAGTTCTATCTTCCCAAGCCATTTCTATAATTCTTGATATGTCACTTTTGTTCATGAATAATTATTTCAGAGGTGCTTTTGTTAGATTCATAGGAATTAAGAAGATCCTGCGCAACAACCTGAGCAGGGATGTTTTTGTATTTCCTCAATATACTTATATAAAGTGGTGAGAAGAAATTACCAAAAAATTCAATGAGCCTGACAAAGACGTCCACCCTACTTTCATCTCGAGGTCCTAAAAGATGTCCTGGTCTTGCAAAAAAAATTGAATTAAAGCCGATTGCTCTTACTTCATCTTCCATCATTCCTTTAATTTTTAGATAGTAATTTAGTGAAGAGCTATTTGCTCCAACAGCTGAAATGATAAGAACATTCGAAATGCCAGCTTGAGAAGCCTTTTTGCAGATCTCGGTAACTAGATCTAAATCTACTCTCTTAAATTCTTTTTTTATATTGAGTTTCATATAAATCAGCTCTAAAAAATCTAAAGGGTAACCAATACATATAACTAAAGACTTGGCACTTGGTAGATTAGGTAAATTTTCTGAATCAAATAGAGTTTGATTCTCTATCGCCTCAGCAGTTAAAACTTCTCTTACAAATAAATGATATTTAAGGTTTCTATTCTTTACCTCATCAAGAAAATATCCGCCTGTAAGACCTGTTGAACCGAAAATTAGGAAATCATTCATTATCGAGGAGTTTAATCATCTCAATATTATTTCCATCAATATCTTTAATGTAAACAGAAGCAGTACCATCTCGGTGTTTTGTTAATTCTCCATAAGAGGATGCCTCATCAGATTCAATAGCAAAATGAAAAGGATGTTGCTCTGGAATGACCAATGCAAGACTGGTATTTTCAAAATCGATCATCGCCCAAGTTTCGTCTTGATAAGAAACTTGAATATCAAAATTCTCCTTGTACCAATCCACCGATTTACCGATATCTTCTACTTGAATAGCTAAGTGATGTATTTTATCCATATATATACTACTAATACGGGCGCTGATGGCGGATAGTGAGGGATTCGAACCCCCGAAGGGTTTGACCCCTTGCCGGTTTTCAAGACCGGTGCATTCAACCAGACTCTGCCAACTATCCTATAGAACATTGTCTAACCGGAGCGCATTGTAGCAAAAAAGAATAATGCGAAGGAAAAGATCAATAATCTTTTTTTTGGTACAATCGCGCACCTAAATGGAAGCTTCGTCAAGATTTCTAAATACCGAACTAATCGATCGTCACAAGGCTGGATTGAATGGACAGCTTGTGGAAAAAGATAAAGATAATCTCTTTAAATCCATTACTGAAAATCTTGTCATGAATAATGCAACTCTTGTTTCCCATTATTACGTTGACCCTCTTATCCAGCAAATAACGGAAGAAACAAATGGGTTTATAGGTGATTCCCTTGAAATGGCTAAATTTGGCAGTAACTGCCAAACAGAAAACCTTATAGTTTGTGGAGTTAAGTTCATGGCAGAGACTGCAAAGATTCTAAGCCCGCAGAAACATATTTATGTGCCAACTTATGAATCAACTTGCTCATTGGACTTGGGATGTCCCGCGGCTGACTTAAAGATAATGAAAGATAAATATCCCGAAAGAATACTTGTAGTTTATGCCAACACATCAGCTGAAGTTAAAGCAATGGCTGATTGGGTAGTTACTTCAAGTATTGCAAAAGAAATTATTGAGGAAATCCATCTCAATGATCAAAAGATTCTATGGGCTCCGGATAAATACTTAGGCAGTTATCTTCAAAAGGAAACAGGTGCTGACATGCTTTTATGGGATAGTGCCTGTGTTGTCCACGAAGAGTTTAAGGCATCAGGGCTAAGAGATTTGAAAAGACTTCATCCTGATGCGGGCATATTGGTTCATCCCGAATCTCCTTCAGAAGTTATATCTATGGCAGATGCGGTTGGTTCGACTTCTCACCTTATTAAAGCTTCTCGGGATTTAGATTTTAATAAATTTATTGTAGCAACTGATAAATCAATTTTTTATAAGATGGCACAACTCTCACCTGAGAAAGAATTCTTTGAAGCGCCTACAGGAGGATCTAGCTCTTCCTGTAAAAGTTGCGCACATTGTCCATGGATGGGTTTAAATTCTTTAACTAACCTAGATGAGTGCGTTAGGACGCTTGCCAATGAAATTAATTTAAATTCAGACCTAATTCAACAGGCAAAAATTCCTTTAGATAAAATGATTAGCTTTAATGTCTAAAAGGCACGAACCAAACACAATCAAGATAGAAGAATCTGTGAAGCTTGCCTTAGAAGAAGACATTGGTATTGGAGATATTACAGGAGAATTAATAGACCCCTTACAAACCCAATGTGCGGTTCTTATATGTAGAGAGGAGTCTATATTATGTGGTTCTAAGTGGTTTGAAGCTTCTTTTAAAATCATAGATCCTAATGCAAATATTTTCTGGAATAAAGAGGAAGGAGCACTAATAGAAACTAATACTGAAGTTGCAACTATAGAAGGAAATTCAAAATGTATGGTAGCTTCAGAGAGAACTGGTCTCAATTTTCTGCAGATGATGTCGGGTATAGCTTATAAAACCTATTGTTACCAAAAGGAACTAAAAGGCTCAAATACAAAATTATTAGATACAAGAAAAACATTACCTGGCTTGAGGTACGAGCAAAAATATTCTGTTGTCATTGGTGGAGGACAAAATCATAGGATGGGGTTATACGATGCGGCACTGGTGAAAGAAAATCATATCGCTTCTTCTGGTTCGATAAAAAAAGCAGTGGAGACTCTTAGGAATAATGAGGTAAAAATTATAGAGGTTGAGGTGGAAAACCTTAATGAGCTTCAAGAGGCAATTGATTCAGGGGCTGATATCGCGATGTTGGATAATTTTAAACAAACAGATTTAGTGGCTGCTGCCGAAATCGCAGTCAATAAAATAAAATTAGAAGTTTCTGGAAATATTAATTCTGATCATTTGTCTTTTATCAAGGAACTTGATATCGATTATATTTCTTCAGGAGACCTGACTAAAAATATATCTGCTACAGATTATTCTCTAATATTTAAGCCAATTGATTAAAACGGACGTTCTTATTATAGGGAGTGGAGCTGCAGGAATGACAGCTGCTATTGAGTTATCTAATCAATTTAATGTCACGCTCATAACAAAAAATTCTCTTGTCGATAGTTCTACATGGTATGCCCAAGGGGGTATTGCTGCTGTCATTGATTCGAATGACTCCATCGAAGAACATTTAAGAGACACTCTTGTAGCTGGCGATGGCTTGTGCGATGAAAATGCAGTTAGAGAATGTGTGAGTGATGGAAAAAAAGCAATTGAGTGGCTGAGCGGTCTTGGAACAAATTTTACAACTGATAAATCAAGTGAGAATCTTCATCTTACACAGGAAGGTGGTCACTCTAAAAGAAGAGTTGTGCATGCAGAAGATGCTACTGGAAGAGAGGTGTCCAGCTCTCTTTCAGAGATGGTAAAGAGAATAAAAACCATTGAAGTCTTAGAAAATCATATTTGTGTGGATCTTATAACCAGAAACGAAAAGTGCATAGGTGCATATGTTTTGGACATAGATTCAAATTACGTAAAGGCTTTTGGGTCAGGTGCTGTTATTCTTGCTACTGGTGGTGCGAGTAAGGTCTATTTATATACCAGTAATCCTGATGGTTCATCGGGAGATGGTATTGGTCTGGCCTGGAGGGCGGGGTGTAAAGTTGAGAACCTAGAATTCAATCAATTTCATCCAACATGTCTTTTTCATCCGGAAGCAAAATCCTTCCTAATTAGTGAAGCTTTGAGGGGTGAAGGGGCCTTTTTGGTGAACCAAAACAAAGAGAAATTCATGGAAAAGTATGATGCAAGGTTAGAACTTGCTCCGAGAGATGTAGTCGCTAGGTCTATTGATAAAGAGATGAAGATTTCTGGTGCTAATAATGTCTTTTTAGATATTAGTCATAAGAATTCAGATGAAATAAAAGAACGTTTTCCTAACATATATTCTGAATGCCTTAAATTTGGATTTGATCTAACTGAAGAACCAATACCTGTGGTGCCGGCAGCACACTACACCTGTGGAGGTGTCAAAGTCGACTTAAATAGCAAAACTAATATCGACAATTTATATGCAATTGGAGAAGTTTCTAGTACTGGATTACATGGTGCAAATAGAATGGCAAGTAACTCTTTGTTAGAGTGCGTTGTATTTGCTAAGAAAGCTTCAGATCATATCTACAAAAATTTTAAGAATCATGACGAAGTAATTCAAGAGTGGGATATATCAAAGGTCACAGAGACACAAGAAGGAGTCATCATTCGTCATAATTGGGATGATATAAGAAGACTAATGTGGGATTATGTCGGTATTGTACGATCCAACAATCTGTTAAAAAGAGCAGAGGTAGCAATGAAGATTATTGATGAAGAAGTGAATTACTTTTATGGAAAATACCTAATTAGCTCAGATTTGATTGAATTACGAAATCTGGCTCTTGTGGCTAATTTAATTATTAAAAGTGCACAAAAAAGAAAAGAAAGTAGAGGATTGCACTACTCTCTAGATTATCCAAATCTTTTGAATACGGCCACACCAACTATACTAGACCCTTCAAAGATAATAATTTAATTACTTTCGATTAAAGTTAGGAATTTCTCTAGAGAGGGACGCTGCAATTCCTGCTTTAAAATCTTCAGTCTTTTGCAACCTTACCTGCTCGCTTAGTTCCCAATCTACTATCTCCTCTACTTGCTCGGCTAAATTACCACGTAAGGTTGATCTAATTGATTCAACTGCCATTGGTGCAGAACTTGTAATTTCCTCAGCAAATTCTTTTGCTATTTGTATCAAATTTTCTAAAGAAGCTAGCTTATCAGCTAACCCAATATCAAATGCTTCTTCACCCCCTACTCTCCTAGCAGTAAAAAGCATATCCATTGCTTTTTGAGTACCGATAACTCTTGGTAAAGTCACAGAGCTTCCAAATCCAGGATGAAATCCAAGTTTTGCAAAATTTGCTGCAAATCTTGCCTCTGGGCAAGCTACTCTGAAATCCGCAGATAAAGCTAATCCTAAACCTCCTCCAATTGCAGCGCCTTGGATTGCAGCTATTACAGGTTTCTTGGTTTTAAATAATCTGACTGCTTGTGCATAAAGCTTTTTATAGGGAACCGACTTATCCAACATATCTTCATCTTGGCCAAAATTAGCTCCAGCACAGAAATTTTTCCCTTCAGACTTTAAAATTATTACCCTGCAATCAGAAACCTGATCAAGCTCTTCATAAGCATCTGCAATCTGTTCTATCAAAAGGAAATCAAAAAAATTATTTGGAGGTCTTTGGATAGTTACGTAGGCTATGTTTTCACTTACTTCAACTGTTATATCCTTAAAGTCTTTCATATTTAGTTCCTCAAACTGCTAAAGAAAGATAGCAAATCTGCTCTACTACCCTCTACTTTTAAACTACCATTAACCAATGAGATAGGTAAACTTTTCACACCAGACAGTATAGCCTTTAAATCATTTTCACTAGATTTTATTTGGACGGATGAACCTGTAATCATATAAGGTTGAACTTCTAATACTCCTCTTCTTAAAAACAATGAGAAGGATTTAGGAGAATCCGTAAATGTAAATAACAACTGAATATTTTTATTCAAAGATTTTTCTGGTATTACATTAACTTTTAAAGTTTCCATCATTGATTCGATGGGATACTTTTGGATAACCTCTAAACTTGGTAATAAAATATCATTCTCTTGATAATTTTCGTCTAACTGAGCTGCACTGCTGAGATAATAATATCTAGAATTGGGGTTACTTTCTTGACCGCCTAAACCTTCCAAAGCGGATTGACGGAGAAGTTTAGTTTTTTGATCATCTGGTCTAGATCTTAGTAAGTAATCAGTGAGTTGGAGAGACCATTGAAAATCGTCTGTTAAAAAGGCATCTTCGGCAACTTTAAAAAGGCTATCCCAATCACCGGATAATTGAATCATTTTTTCAGCTTCATCTTTTAAAGGCAAAGGTTTCAATGTGGATGGATTACCATCAAACCAACCAAGGTATCCTGAAAATACGTTTCTAGCAGACCATGCAGGTGTGCCATAAAACTCTTTGAGATAAGGAGAATCTCCCAGATGTTTTGGCAGGACTAATTGTTCGGCAATCTCATTGGGATCTAAACCTAAATTCATTAGTCTCACTGTTTGATCATGAACAAATTGAATAGCATCTCGATAAGTAGTTAGGAGTGTTTTTATTTTTTCTTTACCTACTATCGGTCTTGTGTGACTGGGTACTAAATATTCAGGCTCAAGGTACCTCATCATATCTATGCTATTAACCCATCCTACAAGATCTCTATAAGGAGTGCCCCTGATGGTGTAAAGATTAGGAAAAGTTTTATAAAAGTTATCGCCAGGAAACAGTGCTTTCTTTTCTGGTAACCAGACAAATAGCTGATCATTTGTTTCTCCGGGTGCATGAAATAGTTGTATTTTATGGCCAGCAGCTTCGAATTCAATTTGGTCTGTAAATGTTTTTGTTGGATAAAGAAGACCAGGTTTTCTCCCATCTCTTCCTATCTCTAAAAAAGGTCCTATACCATTATTTTCAACTTGCTCTTTTGGTAGTGCATTACCAAACATTCTGTTACTTCTAGATGAAATGATAGGCCTCAAAATACCTATAACTCTAGAAAGATAAATTTCAGTTGTAGAGTGCGCGTATATGTCTGGACTAGAACCTTCGGCAAATACTGTAGCACCATAAGTATGGTCTGCGTGGTTGTGTGTATAAATTATAGATTCAACTGGGTTAGGGTTTATCGCATCAAATAAAGCTTTTACTTCCCTAGCAGTTTCCTCAGTCCCTGTTGTATCAATAACTATGTTCGTTTTCTCTCCTTCAATAAGAATTGAGTTAGCTAAGGCATAACCAACAGCAACATGCACGCCATCGGTGACAGTTATTAACTCTTTTCGAAATTCTTTGCTGTGTGCAATTAAATCCTCTGGTGTTTGAGGCTCGGTAGATTCTACAATCGTTGTTTCTGAACAACTCAAAAATAACTGAAGAATAACCAGGAGTTTAATCAGCCGAACAATTAAAATCATATCAGTTTTCCATCTTTAAAACTTTCATCCATCTTCTAGATTTGTATCTATATGCTAGCAGCATTCCTTTTAAAAAATAATCAGCAATGAGAGTTGCATAAATCCATTCAATTGGAAGACCTAGGTTATAGAAAAGATATGCAAGAGGAACTCTAACTAAAACAAGGCCTATTAAAGTTATTATTAAAGGAGATTTAGTATCTCCTGCTCCTCTAACGGCACCACCTATTGAAAACTCTATCGCCATAAAGGGTTGCATGATTCCTAGCATCCACACGAATACAACGGTTTTATTGATTACATCAATATCGTTAATAAAGAAGCCTGCAAGTTCTCTAGAAAATATTGCTAATAGAATACCTAGTGACCCCATTGAAAGCATGGTTAATCGAGCCGCTTTAAAACCGGAATCATAAGCTTTGTCAGGATCAGAAGCACCTAGGTGTTGTCCAGTTAAAGTAGCTCCTGCTATGGCAAAGCCATTACCTACAGTGAAAGAAAGCATTAGGACATTTACACCTATGTTGTATGCAGCAACTGCATCAGTACCATAAAGAGCAACTATCCAGAAAAAAGAAAGCATACCAAATTGAAAAATAAAAGATTCCAATCCTGCAGGGTAACTTATGGTTATAAGTTGTTTTAAACGATCATACGTCATCGATCCTGCCTTACCCACTGAAACTGCAAGTTTCTTTCCAAACCACAATCCTAAGACAAGAACTGAGTTGAAAGTGAATGCAAGGCCACCTGCTAGGGCTGCTCCTACAACACCCATTTCAGGCATTCCGTAACGACCCTCAACTAAACCTATTAAAAGTATGATGTTTACGACATTCGTTGCAAGCCCAATGTATAGCGGTGTTTTTGCATCTCCTGCAGCACGTTGAGCCGTTCCAAGAACCATTGAAATCGCAAACACTGGAGTAAATCCAACTAATATCTGTGTGTACGTTATTGATAGTTTTCTTGATTCTTCATCAAGCCCGAATAAACCAATCATAAAATCAGCACCAATCCATAAAAGTATGACTGTGAAAAAAGAAATTAAAAGGCAAATGCCCAGCGAAGCTCTTGTGACTTGAGCTGCTTCATGTGAATCTCCAGCTCCTATAGCCCTTGCGACTAAGGCTGTTGTGCCAGCCATAATAGCCATTAAGAGAGCTTGAAAGACCCAAAATATTCTCTGTCCAGTTCCCACTGCTGCAACGGCCTCGGCACCTAATGAACCAACAGCTTTTATCGAAACAAGTCCTACTGAAGCGAATAGCAGATTACTTAGAATTGATGGCCAAGCTAGGCCCCATACACTGAGGGACTCTGGATGAGTAATTTCAGCAGATTCTTCTAGGATCTGATCCTTATCAATTTCCTTGGACATAAAAAAGGCTGCTATAGTATCACAATCAAAATAATCAAAAATGGCAAAGCTTTACTTTAATTATTCTTCTATGAATGCCGGTAAATCGACTATGCTTTTACAGGCCAATCACAATTACATTGAAAGAGGCATGAATCCAAGGATATATACTTCTGACTTAGATAATAGATTTGGAAAAGAAGAAATAGTTTCTCGGATAGGGCTTAAAGCAAAATCAAATATATTTTCAAGTAAAACAGATATATACAAGGATGTCTTAAATAGTTGCAAAAACTCTATAGTAGACTGTGTATTAATTGATGAAGCTCAGTTTCTAACTCAGAATCAAGTAATCCAACTTGGTAAGATTGTCGATGAATTAGATACACCGGTATTAGCTTTTGGTATTAGAACAGATTTTCAAGGTAATCTATTTGAAGGTAGTAAATATCTTCTAGCCTGGGCAGATAATTTGAAAGAAATAAAGACCGTTTGTCATTGTGGAAGAAAAGCGACTATGGTCCTAAGATTAAATGCCAGAGGTGAAGTAGTATCCGACGGAACTCAGATAGAGATAGGTGGTGAAGAAAAATATGTATCAGTTTGCCGGAAGCATTTTATTGAAAAGAATATTGGCTAAAGTATTCCAATAATAAATCCAGTTAGGCAGGATGCTAATAAAGCACACCAAAGTGCCTTTCCTGAGACTGATATTAAATCTGCCCTCCTTTCAGGTACCATTGCACTCAATCCGCTTAGTAAAATACCCACGCTACTAAAGTTAGCAAAACCGCAAAGTGCATAAAGCATTATCATCCTACTTTTTTCTGCCAACTGATAAGTTTCTGTGTCAGATAGATATAAATAAGCTACGAATTCATTTAAAGCAGTTTTTACACCTAGTAGTTGACCTGCAACGATAGATTCACTCCAAGGTATGCCCATAAACCAAGCTAGAGGTGCGAAAAGATAACCTAACATTAATTCAAGTGTAATAGGATTGCCATTCAGATTTGGCAATAATCCAAGGATAGAATTTACTAAAAAAACTAGAGCCATAACAACAATTAGCATTGCAATGACATTCAGGAATATATCAAGACCATTTTTTGTACCTTGAGTGATAGCATCCATGATACTCGAGTACATTTCATCAGATTTCTCATCTGGAAAATCTGTTTTTTCATTGCTAGGTATCATCATGTTTGCATACATAATCGCCGCAGGTACGGAAATTAAGGAGGCAGATAAAAAGTGTCCAATTAATCCAGATCCATAAATTGGAAAGAGCATTGTTGTATATACAACCATAACAGATCCAGCTATGGTCGACATTCCGACAGTCATGATTATCAAGAGTTCATGACGAGACATAGAAGAAAGATAAGGCTTAATTAATAACGGTGCCTCAACTTGCCCTAAAAAAACATTTGCAGTTGCACCAAGTCCGATAGGGCCCCCTACACCTAAAGGTTTTTTAAATAAAACTGAAAGAGCATTCACTATTAATGGTATAACTCTCAAATGCCACAGTAATGCTGATATAGCAGACATTAATATTATTAAAGTTAGGCCACCAAAAGCAAAAATAAAGGTCCCTCCTGGATTAGTTATATCAAAAGGTGCATTTGGTGCACCATCTGCTAAATAACCGAAAACAAATCCTGTGCCGTAATCATTTGCAGCTTTTAAGACCATTACACCGTCTGAGAGAATATTAAAAAAAGAACTTATCAATTCAATCTTAGTAAGAATTATCGCCAAAATTAATTGAATAAAGATAGCAATGACAACATACCTAATCTTTATTGATTTTATGCTTTCACTAAATATTGCTCCTAGAGCAAGTAATGAAAATAAGCCAATAGTGGGTTGAAGATACTCCATTACATAAGTTTAATTTCTTTTAGTCTTTCTTGCAGAAAATCTTCAGACAGGATCCCGTCTGGATAGTGATTAGGATTTGAATCAGTGATTTGATTTTCCAAGGTTTTTATAAACCAATCTGGATTAGGGTGAACAAAAAAAGGTATAGAATATCGTGAAGAATTACATTCTTCTGGCAAAGCGTTAACTCTGTGAGTTGTAGACATCATATTATTGTTAGTCAATCTTTGGAGCATATCCCCAATATTGCAAACTATGACATCGCTATCAACAGAGACTCTTAACCATTCATTATCTTTAGATAATATCTCTAGGCCTGCTTGTTGACCTCCAATCAATAAAGTAATTAGATTGATATCTTCGTGAGGTCCTGCCCTTTCTCCTGACTCTTGAATTGCAACTGGCGGGTAATGTATCATCCTCATAACACTATTTCCTTTATTTGTTACTTGATGAAAAAAATTTGCATTTAGATCTAAATCTAAAGCTATCGCTTCAAGTATTCGATTGCCCAAAGCATCGAATTGCATATAAAGCTTATTAGTTTTTTCTTTAAAAGATTCAAGATCAGGTACATCAATATTATCAGGCATCCATCTCCTAAAAGGATCGTCATGATCCAATTTTCTGCCGACATGCCAAAATTCTTTTAAATCTGCATGCTTGGAGCCTTTAGCAGTTTCAATCTTGAAAGGTGTGTAACCCCTTGCTCCGCCAAGCTCTGGATAAAAATATGATTTTTTAGTTTCTTCAGGTAGAGAAAAAAATTGAATAAATAAATCTTGAACCTCTTTGACTAGATCCGTATCTATCTCATGATCATTAATTCCACAAAACCCAGATTTTCTGAAGTTGTCGCCAAGCTCTTTGGAGAACTTATCAGGATCTTTAGAAAAGCTCTTCATAGAAATTACTGAAAAAGGAATATTCAACTTATTTATGTTTCTAATTGATTTATTTAAGTAAGATTATAGACCATATGAATAAAATTTATGGATTTGGCAATGCCTTGATTGATATTGAAATTAGGATTAGTGAGGAACAGTTGAAAGCCATTTCTATCCCAAAGGGTTCTATGAAACATATTTCTCAAGACGAACTTTCAATCTTATTGAAAGATTTTAAAAGTCAGAGATGTTCAGCTCTGCCTGGAGGTTCTGTAGCAAATTCTTTATATGCAGCTAATCAACACGGATCTAAAACCTTTTTTTCATGTTCAATAGGTGATGACGAATATGGAGAAATTTTCTTAAAATCGTTCAAAGGCAATGATAAGGCGATCTCTTTTTTTAGATCTTCACTACCAACTGGTATTTGTTTAATTTTTGTAACTCCAGACGGAGAAAGGACAATGGCAGCAAATCTGGGGGCTAATTTAGATTTATGCCCTGAAAGTATTAATATCAGTGAACTTTTATCCTCAGAATTCTTGATATTGGATAACTTTTCACTTTCATCTAAAAAAGGAATCGAAACTGTTGAATATTCACTTGAGATAAAAGATAAAGTCCGTGTATGTTTTGGATTATCGGATATTAGTCTTATTCAAGAAAATTATGAAAATCTAAAAAAAGTTTTTCTTAATAGAATAGATATTCTCTACGGTAATGAAAATGAAATTATCAAGTTACAAGAGTTAATCAGTAATTCTGCTATGAACACATTAATTAGCAAAGGCTCGAAAGGAGCCAAATATAATCAAATAAATATAGAGGCCTCCAAAATAGACGTGATTAACTCCAATGGAGCTGGTGACGCTTTAATTGGAACATTCTTGGCTTATACTGACGTGCTGGAAGACAGATTGGCTCTAAGTAAAGCCGTTTCTTATGCAACTAAGGTTTGTATGATGAATGGACCAAGACTTTTAACTTAAAAAAAACGCCACATGAGTGGCGTTTTTTTATCTTCAGTAGTATTAAAATTGATATTTAAAACCTAAGTTCCATTGATAAGAAGATTGTCCAGCCCTATTTTGGACAAATAAACCATCGTCAGGATCAACACCAACTATATTGTATCTACCTTGAGAATCATATGGATTATCTTCATCCAAAATTATTTGTCTACTTCTATTGCTATATTCCCTAATGATTCCATCTTCATCATCAATGAGATTTAGAAGATTAGTCACATCGAGATAAACAATTACTTTATGATCATTCGCAATATTAATATCTTGTGTTATCCGAAGGTCTAAAGTCCTTATCCAAGGGCTATTAAATGCATTTCTAGGTACAACTTGCCCTTTGTAGCCTGCCAATCCAGATCCATTTACGTGAGCCATTACAGCATCCGCGACTGATGAGCTTGCAAATACAACATTGGGATCTGAAGCTCCTGTAGGTATGTAGGCTGCATCATAACCACCATCGGTTCTGTCATTTGAAAATGCATCATCATAACCATCAAAAGTAACACTATAGGGTTCTCCTGATTTTGCGACATATACAAGAGAAAACCTTGTGTCATTATTTCCAAAGAACTGAGTAGTGTAATCGAGTCCAGTTATTAATTTATGTTCAACCATAAAGTTAGATCTAGCAGCACTAATATTCTCACCGTCGGCTCTTACCGATCTTGCATAGGAGCTTTCACTTTGAGCGCTTGTTAATTCAAAAATGTCATTAGCTCTCATCTTTGTATAACCAGCAAACCAATCTATTTCACCAAACTGCTTGGTAGTCGTGATCGTCCAGGCCTCAGTTGTACCTTGGTCTGTATTGGTTAACCTATAGTCTCCTCTACCGCCATAGATTCCTCTACCATCAGCAAGTGTTCCTTCTCTTTCTAAACCAAGATCTGTAAAAAATACTGCTTGCCTTACCTGATCAAGATTATATTCAAGAGTTATATCCCAACCACTATCAAGTAATAAATCTAATCCAAGACTTGTCCTCCAAGAGGAAGGGGCTTCAAAATTAGGATCAGTGCTTTGCGCAACTCCGTAAGGATTATCTGCAGCAGGTATTGAATACTTAGAATCAGGAGAAGTTAACCAGAAAGCTGTTGGATCTCCTTTTGGCATATTACCAGGGCAATTAGTAACGCTGTCGTCACCGACACAATTACTAAACCATCCACGATAATCGCCAGTTGCTCCAGTTCTTGAGTAGGCATTTCCATACCAAACTCGAGGTATCCTTCCCATGAATAATCCTCTACCACCTCTCAAAGTAGCAGAAACTACACTTTCTCTACTCTCAAATAAATCTGTGAGATCCATATTAAACGAGAACCTTGGCTGCAAAACATCAAAATCAAATTTTGACGCATTTGAAAAACCGTATTCTTTAACAAAATTTACATTAGTGGCAGGTGCTATTGGAGTCTCAACTTCATCGTAACGAAGACCAAACATAACTGTTAGATCATTGTTTACAAACCACTTATCTTGAATATAGAGAGAATTCTTCTCTACCTCGAAATCTGCAGCCATGGTTCCGACCGCTTCATGTCCTGCATAAGGCTCGTGTATTCTTAATCTACTCCAAACACCGTTTTGATAATCTTCGAAGCTTCTAAATCTAACCTCAGCGTTATATCTAGCAATGAATAGATTTACAACATCGGATTCATCTCTTTCATAACCAACTGTGTAAACATGGTCATCATTATTATAGTCAGCTTTTAAAGTTAGGAATTCACTCTCAACATTGATTAAATTTGCACCTCTGTATCGATCACCACCTAAAAATACATTATCTCTATCGCCAGTGACTGAGTCAGTAATAGTAATATTCATTTCAGGAAATAAGTCATCTCCATATGAGGAATCATCTTCCAGCATTTCATAACTTGTGTACTTAAATTTTGTTGAAAGTCTATCGGACCAATCGCTATACAAAGTTAATGAAGCTCGATCGATTTCAGGATCCTTATAATACCAATTATTACTAAATACAGTTCTTGACCAGTTGTTGTATCTTTGTGGCAAAAGATCCTCGGAATGGGATACATTTAGAGTAGCTCTATGAGCATCACTAATAACCGCATCTAGTTTAACTGTCCATTCCTCATGGGTTGAGTCGTAAGTTACTAAATTTATATATCCAGCATCATAACCACCATAATTATCAATAGTGTATTGTCTAATTTCATTAGCCAGCGCTGTAGTTACAACTCTTGCCGGGTTTTGAGCTCCACTATCTTTTGTCCCAAAAAGACCAGGTAGTGAAGCAGTATTTTCTTCATAACCTACAAAGAAAAAGAGTTTATCCTCGATGAGTGGTCCAGCAAAAGTCAGCGCAATAACTTCATCTTCAAATTCAGGAAAATCTTGACCTTCAAAATCTCCCACGCTTCCTTCATCTCTTTTTTGATAATAAGCTGATCCTTGGAATTCATTAGTTCCTGACTTTGTAGCGACTGCAATAGAGCCACCTGTTGTATTACCCCTAGAAACATCAAATGGAGTTATGTCTACAGATATTTGATCAACAAAGTCCATACTGATTGGATTTCTCATGGTTCCAAATCCATTGTCATTTAATCCAAAAGGATCATTAAAACTTATCCCATCTATTGTGAAGTCATTAAATCTTGAGTTGGCTCCCATAATGCTTATTTCTGCATCTCTTCCAACACCTCCATTAACTGAAACTCTAGGATCCATTTTTGCAAAATCTGCTACTTGTCGATTGATTGTTGGAACTGCATCCATATCTTCTCTAGTCAGGACAGTACTTGTACCCATCTTAAAAGCTTCGGCAGGCTTCGCAGTTACTATAATTTCATCTGCTGCAGTGGTGCTCGTGAGAGTTACTCCAAAGGATAGTGGTTCACCCAAACTCAAGAATAAACCGTCTATGGATTCTGAATTGTAACCTGGTGCCGTTACTTTAACAGTGTAGGGACCACCTAAAGGTAAAAAAGACAATGAAAAGCTTCCCGTAGAACTGGTTGTTGTAGTTTTAGTAATACCTGTCGGCGTATGTTCAGCTTCAACAGTTGCACCTGAGACATTTACACTTCCCCTCATGCCGGATGTTGTGTCTACATCAGAAAATACAGGTAAGCTTAAACAAAATACAGAAGAAAAAAGAAAAATCTTTTTTAAGATTAGTTTCATAATTAACCCCAAAATTAATTAGACAAAAAGTTGAGGTAATCATATACCTAATTTTGACTAAAAAAAATAAAAATTCTTCTGAATAGGTTAAAAGTTTCTTAGATTTCACAATCTCTACTATTTAGCCCTAATCTTAACCTTAAAAGGCTCTCAAGAAGTTCGGGATATATAATTTTATTGAGGAAGTAAAATAGATTCTTTACCTAAATAATTTCTTAGTACATCCGGTATAGTTACTGATCCATCTGATTCTTGATAGTTTTCAAGAATAGCTAAAATTGTCCTACTTAATGCTAGACCAGAACCATTTAGCGTATTTAAAAGTTCTATCTTATTATCGGAATTATTTTTCCAGCGTGCTTTCATTCTTCTAGCTTGAAAAGCTCTAAAGTTTGAACAAGATGATATTTCTCTATAGGCCTCTTGTGAAGGTACCCAAACTTCTAAGTCATATGTTTTAGCTGCAGAAAAACCTATGTCACCAGAACAAAGAGAAACAACTCTATAAGGTAACTCCAATTTTTTGAGAATATTCTCAGCATGTTCAGTCAATTCCTCTAATGCTTCATCAGAATCTGAAGATTCAACAGCCTGAACTAACTCTACCTTTTCAAATTGATGCAATCTCATTATGCCCTTGGTGTCTTTTCCATAACTTCCAGCTTCGCTTCTAAAGCATGGGGTATGGCAAACGTATTTAATTGGTAATTTTTCTGAATTCAAAATCTCATCTCTAAATAAATTAGTCACGGGAACTTCGGCTGTGGAAGTTAAGTAAAAATCATTCTGATTGTCGATCTTAAAAAGATCTTCTTCGAATTTAGGGAGTTGGCCTGTGCCGATCAAAGAATCTTTATTGACTATGTAAGGAACATAAACTTCTTCATATCCATGTTCTTGCACATGAGTATCAATCATAAAGTTTATTAAGGCTCTTTGAAGATGTGCTATATCATTTCTAAAAACCTTAAACCTCGAACCAGTCAGTTTCACCCCTGCTTCCATGTCAATTTCATAAGATCTTCCAATTTCTAAGTGGTCTTTAATAGGAAATTCAAATACTCTAGGAGAGCCAATTTTTCTTAACTCCAAGTTTGATGTTTCATCTTTACCATCAGGAACATCGTGGTCAATTAGATTAGGAATAGATAAAACAAAGTTATCTATTTGTTCAAGTAAGTTATCTAGTTCATTGCTCTGCTCTTTCAATGTTGCAGTAAGTTCTGAAGCCATTTTTTCAAGGTCTTTTGTGTCTTCAGAATTTTGTTTTGCAATTCCTATATTTTTTGAAAGTTCGTTTAACTTTGCTTGCTGATTTTCAGTTGATCCTTGTAAATCTTTTCTTTTAGATTCAAGTTTGGTCCAGAGATTCTCATCGAATTCGAAACCTCTTCTTTTGAGATTAGATATGACCTCTTTTGTTTCTTTCCTAAGTAATTTTGAATCAAGCATGGATCTATTCTAAAGAATACTAGTGATAAACTACATCTATTCCTTCCGGTATGGAGATGAAAAGTTGGTTTTCACTGAAAGGCTCCCAAGATATATCATCGAAATCAAAATTTACACTTTGCCCAAAAGAATCTAAATAAGTTAGAGAATCAAGTTCAGTTGCTACAAATTGAAGGAATATCTTTTCAACAAAACTATTATCATCTTTAGTAGAGAGCGAACATACAGTTTTATTATTTTCTTGAAAACACGAGTTTATTGAATACAATTTTTTTAGATCCTCAATATTAGAGATTAGGATACTTATTGGTGTATTTTTAAAATATTCTTCTCGAGGAACGATATCTAATTGCTCCAACTCTGTATCTAATTTGTAGAGAAATTCATTATCTGCCGAAATGGTTTCTTTAATTGGATCATGATATTCGATCTTAAAATTTCCTGATCTTGATGCTTGTATGTTTCCAGAGACTACCCGCTCATTTAAATCCATTAATGTGGTTTGAGTGAAATTGGTTTTGAGATATTGTTTAGAATGCAAGAAATCAAATAAATTTTCTTTACTAATAATTTCATTACTAACAACTGTGGTTGTTAGAAGCATACTAAGCAAAGAAAGGTAAATTTTTCTCAAATCAATCTTCGGGCGGTGGCGGTATTAAAACTTCTCTATTTCCGTTAGAAGCCATGGGACTAAGTACTCCTGACTCTTCCATAGTCTCTATCATTCTAGCTGCCCTGTTATAGCCTATTCTCAGTCTTCTTTGGACAGCAGAAATCGATGCTCTTCTTGATTGAGCAACAAATGCAACAGCTTCATCATATAATTCATCTTTTTCACCATCTGAGTCTTCTTCAGAGGCAATACCAGGCATTCCAGAAACTGCTCCTTCTTCTTTGGTAACCTCATCTAAATAATCTGCCTTACCCCTTTGTCTCCAATCATCTGCTACTCTTTGTACTTCATCATCTCCAACAAAAGCGCCATGTACCCGTTGAGGTATAGAGGTTCCTGGAGCAAGGTAAAGCATGTCTCCCTTTCCTAATAATTGTTCTGCTCCACCTTGGTCAAGTATAACCCTTGAATCCATTTTAGAAGCAACTTGAAAAGCAACTCTTGATGATATGTTCGCTTTGATTAATCCTGTTATAACATCTACTGATGGTCTTTGGGTTGCTAAAAGCATATGGATTCCTGCTGCTCTGGCCTTTTGAGCAATCCTTGCGATGAGTTGTTCAGCTGTTTTGCCAACGACCATCATCAAGTCTGCCAATTCATCTACCGCCAAAACGATTAGTGGTAATTCCTCCAAATCAGGTGCCTCCTCCCCTTCTTCAGCTTCGTTAATCTTCCAAGTTGGATCTTTCAAGGGTTCACCTTTTGATGAGGCATCACTGACTTTTTTGTTATAGCCATTAAGATTTCTAACACCTAAATGTGCCATTAACTTATAGCGTCTTTCCATCTCATTTACACACCATCTCAATCCACTAGAAGCTTCTTTCATATCAGTGATCACAGGTGCCAACAAATGAGGTATATCTTCATAAACAGAAAGCTCTAACATCTTGGGATCGATAAGTATCATGCGAACTTGTTCAGGACTAGCTTTATACAAGATGCTGATAAGCATCGCATTGATTGCTACGGATTTTCCTGAACCAGTTGTACCTGCCACTAGTAAATGCGGCATTGATGCAAGATCAGCAACAATAGCTGATCCACTTATATCTTTTCCTAGGGCTACTGTAATAGGACTTTTTGATTCATCATAAGTTTTGCTAGATAAAACTTCACTGAGAAGGACTGGTTGTCTGTCTTCTCTTGGTACTTCAATCCCTATAGTATCTTTCCCTTCTATAACCTCCACTATTCTTACGCTTGTTTTTGCAAGGGAGCGTGCCAAGTCTTTACTAATGTTTGATATTTGATTAACTTTTAATCCACTAGGTAACTTGAGCTCTAATCTAATTACTACCGGTCCAGGTTGGATTGATTCAACTTCAATATCATTGATGTTGTATTCAGCTAGCTTTGATACAACTAGTTCGCCAAGACGACGAAGTGAGTCTTCTGAAGTCTCATCAGAAAATTCCTGTGTCTTTTCATCAAGCAAGGAAAGTTTAGGTGGTGCAGATGGTTCTTTATATTCGAAAAGTTCTGTCTGTTTTTCTTCTTCTACTCTTTTACTTGTTTCAATCTTAGGCTTAGGCTGAATGACTTCAGCAGGTTTACTTTGCTCTTTCGCTTTTGTATTAACGATGACTTTTTCTTGTCTCTCAATTTTTTCCTTTTTTAATTTTTGTTTTTCTTTAAGAGTGTTTAAAAAATTTGAAGCTCTATCACCCATTGTTGAGCCGGAAGATAATAATAATTCCTGCAACTTAGTTATGAGAGCAACCCATGAAACTTCCAAAGATAAAGTAAGACCTAATAGCAAACTAGAAGTAAATAACAGTAGACTACCGATGAAGCTTAAGGGAACTATAAATACTGAAGATATTCTTGATCCAATTAATCCTCCTCCCTCTTGAGGTAAAAGACTCAATCCCGGCTCCAAGGTTAGAGCAAATAAAGTGCAACCAGAAACTACTACCAACACCCATCCGAATATTTTTAAACCTAACAATCCAGTGTATATATCTGAAAAAGGAACTTTATTTCTTGAAAGAAAAAAATGACTAAGTAAGGGCCATAGAAGCCAATAGACTAATATATAAGCCATGTAGCCAAATATTGTTAATAGAAAGTCGCTCAAATAAGCACCCCAACTCCCCACTGCATTAATTACCTGGTTATTATCGATTGGATCTCCAGAAAAAACCTGAGTATTCCAACCCGAATCTCGAGGTGAGAAAGTAGTGAGTGCTAATAAGATGAATATTCCAAGAAAGCCTTGAACTATTAACCAAGAATCCAGTATGAGTTTATTGAGGCGTATACGTGACACCGAAACGGCCTGGTTCGGAGACTTTTTTATTGCTTGAGACTTTTTAACCACTAACAAATCTAAGTTTTAACTATTGTATAGTTTATTCAGAAGATGTTCTAATCCGAATAACTAATTTTTACCGATAACTATATAATTAACAGAATGGAAACTATTAAAAGAAAGCTTGTAATATTAGGTTCAGGTCCAGCCGGATATACAGCAGCCGTTTATGCTGCAAGAGCGGGGCTAGAGCCTTGTTTGGTAACTGGCATGGAACAAGGAGGCCAGTTGACAACCACTACTGACGTAGAGAATTGGCCAGGTGATAGCGACGGTCTACAAGGTCCTGAGCTGATGGATAGGATGTTAAAACATGTAGAATCTTTAGACGTGGAAGTGATATTTGATCACATTGAATCTGCTAACTTATCGGGGCCTTTTGTTCTTGTTGGTAATGTCAATAATTATGATGCTGAGTCATTGATTATTGCAACAGGAGCTTCAGCTCAATATCTAGGACTTGAAAGTGAGCAGAATTATATGGGAAAAGGAGTGAGTGCTTGTGCGACTTGTGATGGGTTTTTCTACAAAGATAAGGATGTTGCTGTGGTAGGAGGAGGAAATACGGCAGTGGAAGAAGCATTGTATCTTTCAAATTTATGTTCATCTGTAACTCTCATCCATAGAAGAGACTCGCTAAGGGCAGAAAAAATTTTACAAGAAAGATTATTTAAGAAAGAAAAGGAAGGGAATGTCAAAATCATATGGAATCACGAATTAATAGAGGTTCTCGGAGATGATTCAGTTGTGAATGGTATCAATATAAAAAGTACAAAGGATGAAAAAGAAACAAAAATAGATTTGTCCGGTTTATTTATCGCAATCGGACATAAACCAAATACTGACTTATTCAAGGATCAATTAGAAATGCAAAATGGCTACCTTAAAATAATTTCAGGTTCAAATGGAAACAGTACTGGAACCAGTATCCCAGGTGTCTTTGCTGCGGGTGATGTTTCAGATCATATATACAGACAAGCAATTACATCAGCAGGATCAGGATGTATGGCTGCATTAGATGCAGAGAAGTATTTAGCGGAAAAATAAGTGAAATATCTTCAAATAAAAAAAGAGAATTCAATAGCCACCGTCAGCATTAATAGACCTAATGCAATGAATGCTCTAAGTATTGAAGTGCTTAAGGAATTTTGTACGTTGCAAGAATATTTCAGAAAAGATCTTGATACTAGAGTTGTCATATTTACCGGTGAAGGTGATCATTTTTCTGCAGGAGCAGATCTAAAAGAGAAACCTCAACTATCTACTAAATTAGAATCCTGGAGAAATAATTTTGGGAAACCGGCCATTAAATCTATTTTAGATATTGATCAAATCACTATTGCAGCAGTCAATGGATACTGCCTAGGTGGCGCAGCCTGTATTGTATCGGCATGTGACTTTCGGATTGCATCAGAAGAAGCAATTCTAGGTTATCCAGAAATAAACTTAGGTATAAATTTAAACTGGCTCGGATTACCGCTAGCCGTTCGTTTAATTGGCCCTGCAAAGGCAAAAAAAATGGTTATTGGGGGAGAAAATGAAAATGCAGATACCCTTCTTTCATGGGGCTTCTATGATGAAGTATGTAAAAAAGAAATCTTAATTCAACGTGCAAATGAAATGGCAACACACTATGCTTCCAAGCCTCCTATTGCTGCACAAATGATTAAAAGAAGTGTAAATAATCTTGTATATAAGAATGATGAATCAATTATGCATATGGACTATGACCAAACATTATTGACTCATGAAACCGAAGACAGACGAGAAGCAGTTACAGCTTTTTTTGAAAAAAGAGACCCGGAATTTAAAGGGGACTAATCAAGCAGACTTTGTGTTTAAAGCTTTTTTGGCTTCTTCATACTCATCAACCAAAGCATCGACTGCATCTCTGACTGAAGGTACATCATGCAAGTTTCCTATACCCTGACCTGATCCCCAAATATCCTTCCAAGCTTTCTTCTGGTTATCACCACCCATGCCGGAACTGCCAAAATTCATATCATTCTTATCAGCATAAGGAAGGTTATCTGGATCTAAACCAGCATTTACGACACTGGGTTTTAAATAATTACCATGCACACCAGTAAAAGTTGAAGAATACATAATATCATTGGCATTACTGTCAACTATCATATCTTTATAACCTTCAGATGCATTGGCTTCTTCTGTTGCTATAAAACGTGTACCTATATATGCAAAATCAGCTCCCATTGCCTGTGCAGACAAAATTGAAGCACCATGTGAAATACTTCCTGATAAAGCAACAGGTCCATCAAAAAATTCTCTTACTTCTCTTACAAGTGCAAATGGACTCAGTGCTCCCGCGTGTCCTCCAGCTCCGGCACACACTAATATAAGACCGTCAGCACCTTCATCAATAGCCTTCTTAGCGTGTCTGATATTTATTACATCATGCATTACTGCACCGCCATAACTATGAACTGCTTCTACAACAAACTTAGGCGCTCTCAAACTGGTAATAATTATAGGTACTTCATGTTCTACACAAACCTCCATATCATGCTCTAAGCGATTGTTAGAGTGATGACAGATTTGATTTACAGCAAAAGGAGCAACAACTGCGTCAGGATTATTTGCTTTGTAGTCGGCTAACTCCTTTTTCATCATGCCGATCCATTCTGTGAGTTTTTCTTCGGGCCTGGCATTCAAAGCAGGAAACGACCCTACAACACCAGCTTTACACTGAGCCAAAACAAGTTCAGGGTAAGAAACAGTAAACAAAGGTGCTCCTATTACAGGTATCCTAGTTTTATCTTTCAAAAAATTTACAACGTCCATATTTTTCCTTATTTTATTACTGATTGGAGACCCAAAAAACTGCAATCGCTACAAGACTAAGAATGATTACTACGGCAGCAATAGCATCTAGTTTGCTATCTTCTTGACGCATAATTTCTTTTTCCTGTTCACTGTGTTCGTTAGTCATTTTGTTTCCTTCTAATTGAGATTAACAACTACTCTACCAATTTGACCACCAGCCAATATTGTAGAAATTTCATCTTCTAATTCTTCTAATTTAACTTCTTTTACAAGCGAAGATAAATCTAACGTCCAATCCGATGCAAAGTTCTCCCATACCTCCAACTTTTTTTGTATTGATATCTCAACAGAATCAACACCTAAAAGTGCATTTCCTCTTAAAATAAATGGAAATATTGAGCTTTCAAATGAAGGACCTCCAACGAGTCCGCTACATGCCACTGCCCCACCCGGTTTGAGTGATGCTAATAGCAAAGTAAGTATATTCCCACTTACTACATCAACTCCAAAATCCCATATAGTTTTCCCAATAGGAGTTCTCGATACCTCGGAAAGTTGTTCTCTTGATATAATTTCTGAAGCACCAAGCCCCTTAAGTAAATCATTTTGTGAATCTTTACCTGTCACTGCAGTTACAGTAGAGCCTAGCTTCGATAATAGCATTACAGCTATTGAACCAACTCCACCTGTTGAACCAGTAACAATAGAAGCAGAAGATTCAAATCCTCTCTTAGAGTTATAATCATCAAGTGCCTTTATGGAGAGCCCGGCAGTTAAACCGGCTGTGCCTAGAGACATAGAATCTTTCTCGCTTAATCCAGAGGGTAAATTTACGGCCCATGACGAAGGCACTCTTATATATTCACCGAAACCTCCAGAAGTATTCATGCCAAGATCATATCCAGTAACGATAACAGAATCACCTTCTTTAAAATTTTGATTTGACGATTCTTCTATTGTCCCCACAGCATCAATGCCAGGAGTATGTGGGTAGTTTCTAGTTACACCTGGTGCACCTGAAGCTGATAGTGCATCTTTATAGTTAAGAGAAGAATAGTGAACTTTTATTAATAACTCTCCCTCCGGAAGATCATCAATAGATCTTTCAATTATAGATAACTGATTTCCTTGATCTGTCTTTACAGACTCCAATGCTTTAAATTTTTTTGTCATGAGAAACGGTCCTTGTTTATTAAATCATAGAATTTAATTAAAGATTTTTCTATTACTATCTGCATAGAGATTGCAAACCTTTCGGTAAGATTTTTCTTTTCGAGAAATTCAATCTCAAATAATTTAGCACCTTTTGACAAGCTAACCAGATAGTTATCAGAAGTTTCTAATGAGTCAACCAATCCTACTTTTACAGCATCCTCACCTTGCCAAGTTTCCCCAGTAGCTACTATTTCAGTATCTACCTGAGGTCTTTGTTCTTTTACAAAATTTTTAAATATAAGATGTAGATCTTCGAGGTCTGATTTAAATTTTTCTCTACCCTCGTCTGTATTTTCTCCCAAAGTTGTAAGAGTTCTTTTAAATGCACCAGCAGTATGCATCTCAAAATCAATTGAATTCTTTTTTAACAACCTATGGAAATTAGGTAATTGTGCTATGACACCAATAGATCCGACAATAGCCCATGGTGCGGCAATAATTTTAGTGGCAACACAGGACATCAGATATCCTCCGCTAGCTGCAACTTTATCTATACAGACAGTAAGATTAATTTCATTGTCTACTAATCGTTTAAGTTCGGCTGCACAAAGTCCATAAGCATAAGCAGATCCTCCGCCACTCTCCACTCTGATTACAACCTCTTTACATTCGGTATCAGATAGGAGAATTGCATTGACTTCCTGTTTGAGTTTTTCTACTTCTGAAGCTTGAATATCTCCTTTAAAATTGAGAACAAAAACTGAGTCAGTTTCATTATCCTTATCCTTATCCTTAGCTTTCTTTTTCTTATCTTTTGAAATCTCTTTATTAAATTTTTTCAGCTCCTTTGGATTCATTACCGAGCCTTTTACGGCATTGCCCATCTCTTCGAATTTGTCCGAAAGGTTAGTTATAGAAAGCTTTCCTTTTGCTTGGCTCTTGCTCTTAGAACTGCCAATTACGATTAACAAAGGGATGGTAATAGCCGAGGCTATTGTGAATACCTTCAATAAAAAAATTAGATAATCTGTGAATATTTCCATTTACTTTGGTTGCATCCTAATGCCACCATCCAATCTAATGGTTTCGCCATTTAAAAAGGGATTCTCAACTATGTGCTTAGTCAATGAAGCATATTCATTAGGTAAACCCAATCTCTTAGGAAATTGAGTCATTTCAATCAAAGGATTTCTTACAGTATCTGGTGCCATAGCCATTAAAGGAGTATCAAATATCCCTGGAGCAATGGTATTGATCCTAATTCCCATTCTTGCCAAATCTCTCGCTATAGGTAAAGTCATGCCAACAACCCCACCCTTACTTGCACTATATGCAGCTTGTCCAATTTGACCATCGAATGCAGCTACAGAAGCAGTATTTATAATCACTCCGCATTCTCCATCTTCATTGGGCTCATTATTTCCCATGACTACCGCAGCTAACCTCAGAACATTAAATGTACCATTCAGATTAATATCTACTACTGTTTTAAAATAATCCAATGGATGTGCACCGTCCCTTCCTACAGTTTTACTAGCGCTACCTATTCCAGCACAGTTTACTACTATGTGTAAGCTACCAAATTCTTCAACTGTTTTATCGATTGCAGATTGAACAGATGATTCATCTGTTACATTGGCAATAACATAGCAAGTATCAGATCCCAATTTTTCTACAGCAGCTTTCGCGTTGTCTTCATTCAGGTCTAACAACATTACTTTTGAGCCTGATCCTACCAATGCTTCAGCGGTAGCAAGGCCTAAACCTGAGGCTCCACCGGTAATTAGAGCAACTTTATCTGAAATTTCCATTTTTTCTCCTTCTGAGTAGCAATTTAAGTTGCATGATATTACACGAATAAAATAAAAAATTCTCAAATAGTATCCTGTAAAGAACTAAAAAAACCTGCTTCGCACGAAATTAGTGCAAAATTATTTATTAAAGCCTTATTTATTTGGCATAAAAGTTGCATAGTTATTTTTGTATTATTTAAAAACTTACAAGGAGTTAGGATGAAAAATCTTATTAAATTTGGGGCCATAGCACTATTTTCAAGTGCAATGACCTTGCAGTCTGCAGAATTCGAAAGTAATGTCGCTATGTCAAGTGACTACGTTTGGAGAGGCATGACTCAAACAGCCGAAGAGCCAGCAATCTCTGGTGGATTCGATATAGCTGGTGAAAGTGGACTATATTTTGGAACTTGGGCTTCAAACGTTGAATTTGGTGATGGAGCAGCTCTGGAATTAGACTGGTATGCAGGCTATGCAGGTGAAATGGAAGGCGGATTAAGTTATGACATCGGCTATTTAGCATTCACATATCCTGGAGAAGACTCTCTAGATTTTGAAGAAATCTATCTCGGACTCGGATACAGCTACTTTGGCTTGACTTATTCTTCTGGTCAAGATTCAGCACCTGATAACACAGAATTTTCTGTTGCTCTAGGTGACACTGGTTTAGGTGTTACTTACGGTGACTACGACGAGTACGGTGAATACACAATAATTAGCTATGATCTACCGATCTCCATTGCCGGTTTAGGTGTTTCTCTTGCCTGGAATGACTTCAGCGCAGAAGACTCTAGCGGACTTTCAGACGAAGACACATTCGTCATTACATTTTCTATGTAACTCTTAACTCCCCGTTAAGTAAGCATTCTTAATCTCCCCATTAAGATGCATTAAGGGCCAGGCGAAAGTCTGGCCTTTTCTTTATTAATTACAGGCCTAGCGTAAGTCATCAGAAACTCATTTCGCTCTTCGGGCTTCAAATTTGCACATCTCTTTTCAAGGATCGAAACCTTACTGGACATATCCGATATTGAATTTTTAATCTCTTGTTGAATATTTATTTCAGGCAACAGGGCTAGGGCTGCTTGGTTAGAGGGCCAAATATGATAATTGTTTATAATGTCTCTCTGTATCATTTCAGCTAGATGGCGTGTGTTATCCACTGGATCAGAAATCGGCTTACATATATGTAAATGAACTCTGCCTTTGTAACCAAAAATTCCGGTTGACATTTCTTTGATGTCGCTTTTATTTATTTCTTCTGGAGTCAAGGAATCCTGATGATCCCAACCTTTTGCTTTAACATAATCCAATGGGTCATATTCATAGGAAATAACAATTGGTGTTAAATTAACACTTCTAACCCATTCATAAATTGAATGTACCTTTCTTTGATCGAGATATAGCATTTTTAAAACGCCCTCATCTGTAAAGTCATTACCATCATTTGCCCTTCCTTCTCTTTGAGCAATCCAGATACTCGCTTTATCTTGCATTAGTGAATAATTGATGTAGGCGGAGAGTTTTGATAATTTTCTTAAAGTTTCCTTCACTCCTTTGATATTTCTGTGAACTATGAAGCTTTTATTCAACCTCATAAGCGTTTCAGCATACCCACCATCTAGAAGGTTATCTCCAATAGCAATTCTTACAGTGTTGAGTCCTTGGATATGAAGGAGATAATTAAGAAAAGCAGGGTCAAGAGATATGTCTCTGTGATTGCCTATAAACAGTGTGGGTTTTTCAATTAAATTCTCAACTCCACTGTAAGTAAAACCGTCTGTTGTTTGATCAATCATCTTAGTCACTAAAGGAGCTAAACAATCTTGAAATTGATCTATAGAATTACAGTCAGCAAAAATTTGCTTAAATTTTTTTCTTAAATAAATTCGGTTTATCTTTGAGAAATATTTATGGGCTCTTGGAAAAATTAAACTAGAAATATAATTATGAAAATCTTCATTTAGTTCTAGCTCATTTAGCTTTGTGGCGACTTGATCATCCTTATAAGAAGCTATATCACTAAAATCCATTTTTTTATAATTGATCGATAAAATCTTTTATTTCTTTTCCAATGATAGTTGGTTGTCTGTATGTTATATCGTGAGTTCCCTCTTCCAAAACAACAAGCTTTCCTTTAATGAATATCTTTTGATATTCCTTTGACCCTGAAAAAGGAACTACTCCATCTTTTTTTCCCCATAAAGCAAGCATAGGTATTTCTTTTTCATTTAGATTTTCGTACATATCACGAACATCAAAAAGATTAAAATTCCTTATAGTTGATAAAAGAGATTCATTAAAACCTTTAAAACGCAGTTGATCTTGGAATAGTGGTAAAAATTTATCTTCATTTATAGACAAAGGATCGTCGCTATATTGAGTTTCAGACATATTTCCTACGCCATATAATCTATGACTAAATACTCTCCAGAACCAATCTCCAACTATGGGCATAGTTATCCATGATTTCATCTGAGGTAGAGATTTACTGAAACCTGCAGGAGCAATTAATGAAACGCTTTTTACTTCGTCAGGATATTCGACTGCATAGTAAGATGCAATGGGTCCTCCCATAGAATAGCCAACTATATGAACTTTCTCATTTATATCCTGAGATAGTATCAATTCCCTCAAGGTTTCGAGGTAGAGACTCTTATCATATTGTGTTTTAGGTCTTTCTGAATAGCCTCTACCAAAATGATCGTAGACAAGAACTTTATAACCGGAGCTAGTAAAATTATCGAGTAGGCCTTGCCATACAAAACTTGGAGTTGAGAAACCATGAACCAAGACTAAAGTCCCCCTCAAATCGGTTGAATCGTCCGGTAAAAACCAACGATAATATATATTACCTCTTGAAAGTTCTGCCCAATTTCCTTCAGAAGGTATATCTGAGTGCAAAATTTTCTTTAATCCATAAATCTTATAAAGATAGGGTAAAGCCAGAGCTAAAAGAATAAATAAAATCCCTATAAAAAGTTTCTCCATAAATAAGATCCTTCTCTATAGTATAGTTATTAAAAATATAGATATCTATGCATCCATTTTTTCAAGACTTCAACTTTTATGGTTTTGTACATAGAGGTGGGGATGAAGTCAAAACAGAAAATACCCTAGAAGCCTTTGAATACTCATCAAATTTAGGATTTATTTTTATAGAAACAGATGTTCAATCTACTAAAGATGGTCATAT
>CACLEI010000010.1 GCA_902605935.1 uncultured SAR86 cluster bacterium
TCCTGCAAAAACCTCTTACCAAGAAATTTTAGGTTTCAAACCAAATGGGGTGTTTTTGTCTAACGGACCTGGCGATCCTGAACCTTGTATCTATGCCATTGAGACAATTAAAGAATTAATACAAATCAGTATGCCCATATTCGGTATTTGTCTAGGCCATCAATTACTAGCAATAGCATTGGGTGGTAAAACATCAAAAATGAAATTTGGTCACCATGGTGCAAATCATCCTGTCCAAGATCTCAAAACTAGCAAAGTTTCAGTAAGCTCTCAGAATCATGGCTTCACAGTCGAAGAAAATTCCTTACCTGCAAATGTTGAGATAACTCATAAATCATTATTTGATGGAACTATTCAAGGCATCCAGCATTCATCTAAACCTTTTTTCAGTTTTCAAGGCCATCCTGAAGCTAGCCCTGGACCTCATGATTTGTCATATCTCTTCACGATATTTGATAAAAATATGACTAAAAATGCCTAGAAGAAAGGACATAAATTCAATTCTAATAATTGGAGCCGGTCCTATCGTGATTGGCCAGGCATGTGAATTTGATTATTCCGGAGCACAAGCTTGCAAAGCATTAAAAGAAGATGGTTATAGAGTTATCTTAATCAACTCAAATCCAGCAACAATTATGACAGACCCAAGCATGTCAGATGCCACATACATTGAACCAATTCATTGGGAGACTATTGAAAAAATAATTGAAAAAGAAAAACCAGATGCATTACTACCAACAATGGGAGGTCAAACTGCATTAAATGCTGCTCTTGATTTAGATAGTAGGGGCATATTAAAAAAACATAATGTTGAGATGATAGGAGCAACTAAAGAAGCAATTGATAAGGCTGAGGATAGAGAATTATTTGCCGCTTGTATGGAAAAGATCGGATTAAAAGTTCCCGAATCTGGTTTGGCGCACAATAATGAAGAGGCACACATTCTTTTGGAAAGAATTGGTTTTCCTTGCGTATTAAGACCAAACTTCACTATGGGTGGCTCTGGTGGAGGAATTGCTTACAACATCAAAGAATTTGATGAAATTTGTAAAAGAGGATTAGAACTTTCACCAACCTCTGAAATATTTATTGATAAATTTCTCGGCGGTTGGAAAGAATATGAAATGGAAGTTGTCAGGGATAAAAATGATAATTGCATAATCGTATGTAGTATCGAAAATCTAGATCCAATGGGAGTCCATACAGGAGATTCAATAACTATTGCTCCCTCTCAGACTCTTACTGATAAGGAATATCAAATTATGAGGAATGCTTCAATTGATATTCTAAGAGAGATAGGAGTCGAAACTGGTGGATCAAATGTCCAATTCACCATTAATCCAGAAGATGGTGAGATGCTTATTATTGAGATGAATCCAAGAGTTTCCAGATCTTCAGCTCTAGCTTCAAAAGCAACTGGCTTCCCCATAGCTAAGGTTGCTGCAAAACTAGCTGTTGGTTATACACTTGATGAATTGAGTAATGATATTACGGGTGGTGTTATACCTGCTTCTTTTGAACCTTCTATAGACTATGTAGTGACAAAGATTCCTAGATTTAACTTTGAAAAGTTTATCCAAACAGATCCAGTCTTATCAACTCAGATGAAATCTGTAGGAGAAGTGATGGCTATTGGTAGAACATTTCAAGAGTCTCTACAAAAGGCAATTAGGGGTTTAGAAACCGGAAGAAGTGGTCTGGATCCGATTTTTAATGAGGATGATGAATTTGAGACGCTTAAGCAGAAAATAAGTATACCTAGCCCGGATAGACTTTGGTTTGTAGCAGATGGATTTAGAAATGGTTTAACACCTGAGGAAGTATTTGAGTATTCAAAGATAGACCCTTGGTTTTTAATTCAAATTAAAGATCTGATAGATATAGAACTAGGTCTTGAGGGTGTTTCCTTAAAAGATTTAGACTTTGAGCAATTAAATGTTTTGAAGAGAAAAGGCTTTTCTGATTCAAGAATCGGTGAATTAATTGGAAGTACAGAAGATCAAGTAAGAAAACTTAGAAAATCATTAAATCTCATACCTGTATTTAAAAGAGTTGATACATGTGCTGCCGAGTTTGAATCTTCAACTGCCTATATGTACTCAACATATGAAGAAGAGTGTGAAGCTAATGTAACTCAAAATAAAAAAATTATGGTCTTGGGGGGAGGTCCCAATAGGATAGGTCAAGGTATAGAGTTTGATTACTGTTGCGTCCATGCTGCTCTTGGTTTGAGAGAAGAAGGATACGAAACAATAATGGTCAATTGTAATCCTGAAACAGTTTCAACTGATTTTGATACATCAGATAGATTATATTTTGAGCCGATCACAGTCGAAGATGTTCTTGCCATTACGGATATCGAAAATCCCGAGGGTGTTATTGTTCAGTATGGTGGACAAACACCTTTGAAAATAGCGGAAGAGCTTGAAAAGAATGGTGTTCCAATTTTGGGTACATCTCCTGATTCAATTGATCTGGCTGAAGATAGAGGGAGATTCCAAGAATTTGTAAATAAACATAAATTGAAACAGCCTCCAAATGGAATTGCTTCAAGTGTTGAGGAAGCAATGGAAGTTTCTGAACAAGTTGGCTTCCCTCTTGTCGTAAGACCTTCTTATGTTCTTGGCGGAAGAGCTATGGAAGTGGTCTATAAAAAAACAGATCTAGAAAATTATCTTGTTGAAGCAGTTCAGGCTAGTGCAAAAAGTCCTGTACTTCTTGATGGATTTCTCAATCAAGCTGTTGAGATGGACATTGAAGCCGTATGCGATGGTGAAACAGTCATTATTGGAGGAATTCTCCAACACATTGAACAGGCAGGGATACATTCTGGTGATTCTGCCTGCTCTCTACCTCCTTATAGTTTATCTAAAGAATTAATCGATGAAATAACTCAGATGGTTAAAAAGATAGCCATTGAGATTGGAGCCATAGGACTGATAAATGTTCAACTAGCCTACCATAATAAAAAGTTATATTTACTTGAAGTAAATCCCAGAGCGTCTAGAACAATCCCCTTTGTCTCAAAATGTATAGGAAGATCATTAGCCAAAGCTGGAGCATTATGCATGGCTGGTATTAGCCTAAAGGATCAAAATTTCAATAAGGAAATAGTTCCAGAATATTTTTCTGTTAAAGAGGCAGTTTTTCCTTTCAATAAATTTTTGGGCGTTGACCCAATTTTAGGTCCTGAAATGAAATCAACTGGAGAAGTAATGGGAGTGGGTTCTAGTTTTTCTGAAGCCTATGCAAAGGCACAATTAGGAGCAGGAGAGATTATTCCTAAAGAAGGATCTGTCTTTTTAAGCGTGAGGGATTCAGATAGACCTTTCGTTGCAGAACTTGCAAAGGAGTTTCTTGATTTAGGATTTAAAATCATCGCTACAAAAGGTACTGCGAGACATATTGGGGAAGCAGGGATAAAGGTTGAGACTATAAAAAAAGTAGCTGAAGGAAGACCTCATGTTGTAGATGCAATGAAAAATGGACAAGTCAACCTTATTGTCAATACTACAGAAGGAAAACAATCTATTCTCGATTCAGCTTCAATAAGAAGAACGGCATTAGAAGAAAAAATTTATTGCACCACTACATTAGAAGGCGGAAGGGCAGTTTGCTCCGTAATACGTAATAAGGATCTTTGGTCAGTTGAGAGACTTCAAGATCTTCATGATAAGATTTCCCAATGAATCCAATTACAAAACAAGGAGAAGTTCTCTTAAGAGAAGAGCTCAAAAAACTTAAATCAGAAGATAGACCTAGGATAATAGATGCCATCGCTACTGCTAGAGAATTTGGTGATTTAAAAGAAAATGCAGAATATCATGCTGCAAAAGAAGAACAGAGTTTAGCTGAAGCCAGAATTCGCGATATTGAATCAAAACTTTCTAGTGCACAAGTAATTGACGTCACAGCTATCGAATCTTCAGATAAGGTAATATTTGGAACAACAGTAAAAGTTTATAACTCCAATTTAGAAAAATCACTTACTTATAAAATTGTTGGAGAGGACGAAGCAGATGCTAGTGCAGGTAAAATCTCTTTCGCTTCACCTTTAGCAAAAAAATTAATTGGAAAGTTCGAAGGAGATGTACTCCAACTAGAAACTCCAGGTGGACTCACAGAATATGAAATTGAAAAAGTAGAATATCTTTGAGTTTGTGGTGTCAATTAAATCAAATTATCGAGATGGAGATTTTTTTTCAAAAAAATCAAAAAAAGAAGGTTACAGATCAAGAGCCTCATACAAGTTAAAAGAAATACTCACAACTGATATTAGTATAAAAAAAGGCCAGTCAGTATTGGATCTGGGTTCATACCCTGGTAGTTGGTCGCAAGTAGCTATTGAGCTAGTTGGTTCCACAGGTAAAGTAGCAGCAATCGACATACAAGAAATGAAACTACAAGATTGTTTCTTCCTTCATAAGTCAATTGAAGAAATTCTTGAAAGTGATTTTCAAGAAATTTCTGAATTTGTTCCATTTGACCTTGTTTTATCGGACATGGCCCCCAATATAAGTGGTATTAGAGAAAGAGATAATGCTTTGATGATAGGCTTAGTGAATAGCAGCTTATCCGTTATTGATAACTTTTTAAAAATCAAAGGTTCTGTTTTAATAAAGGTATTCCAAGGTGAAAGTTTGGACTATACTAGACAAGCCCTCAAAAAAAGATTCAATAAAGTAAAAATTTCTAAACCTAAAGCGTCAAGACCAAACTCGAGAGAAATTTATATAATTGGAAAGGAATTAAAAAAATAACATGAGCGAACTTCTTAAAAATTTATTAATGTGGCTATTTATAGCTATTACTGTTTTTTCTGTATTTAACAACTTCGGTTCAGAAGAATCTAATCAAGAATTATCTTATTCTGAATTCATATCACAGGTAGAAAGTGATCAAGTGCTGAGTGTTGAGTTTTCATCAGATAATTACACTCTCAAAGGTAAGACTGTAAATGGCGAATCATTCGAGACAGTTAGACCACCTTTCTTACAAGATGATTTGAGTGAAATCCTGAGTGATCATAGAGTTGCTGTGACCGGTGAAAGACCAGAAGAGCAATCCATATTTAAACAACTACTTATTGCTAGTTTTCCTATACTTATCATTTTGGCCGTCTTCATTTTTTTCATGAGACAAATGCAAGGTGGGTTAGGTGGAAAATCTGGCCCAATGAGTTTTGGGAAGAGTAAAGCAAAAATGCTTGAAGGAGGTAAAGTCAAAACCTCTTTCGCTGACGTAGCAGGTATTGAAGAAGCTAAAGAAGAAGTACAAGAGGTTGTGGATTTTTTAAAAGATCCAACTAAATTTCAAAAACTAGGAGGAAAAATACCAACTGGAATATTGATGACTGGTTCTCCAGGAACTGGTAAAACTCTTTTAGCTAAGGCGATTGCGGGTGAAGCCGGAGTTCCTTTCTTTAGTATATCTGGTTCAGACTTTGTTGAAATGTTTGTTGGAGTTGGTGCATCAAGAGTAAGAGATATGTTTGATCAAGCCAAAAAACAAGCTCCTTGCATAGTGTTTATTGACGAAATAGATGCTGTAGGAAGACATAGAGGGGCTGGAATGGGCGGAGGCCATGATGAAAGGGAGCAAACACTTAATCAACTTTTAGTAGAAATGGATGGCTTTGAAGACAACCAAGCGATTATTATTATTGCCGCAACAAACAGACCAGATGTTCTTGACCCCGCACTCTTAAGACCAGGAAGATTCGATAGGCAAGTTGTTGTTCCTCTTCCAGATATAAGAGGTAGAGAACAGATACTAAAAGTTCATATGAAAAAGGTTCCTATAGCTCAGGATGTAAATGCTTCCCTAATAGCAAGAGGAACACCAGGATTTTCAGGAGCTGATCTTGCTAACTTGGTTAATGAGGCTGCTTTAGTTGCCGCAAGAACAGCTAAAAAGCTCGTTGGTATGGAGCAGTTAGAATTTGCCAAAGATAAGGTTATGATGGGAAGCGAAAGACGATCTATGGTCATGTCTGATGAGGAAAAGCTCAAAACGGCATACCATGAATCAGGACATGCGATTGTAGGTAGATCACTTGAAGAACATGATCCAGTATATAAAGTAACCATAATTCCTAGAGGAAGAGCCTTAGGAGTTACCATGTTCTTACCTGAAGAAGATAAGTATAGCTATAGTCATCAAAGTATTCTCGATAGAATTTGCGGTCTATATGGTGGAAGAATCGCCGAAGAACTAATTTATGGAAAAAAAGGCGTTACTACAGGAGCATCAAATGATATTGAAAGGGCAACAGAAATGGCACATAACATGGTCACGAAATGGGGACTTTCTGAAAAACTTGGACCCATAAAATATGGTGATGAAACTGATGAGCCCTTTTTAGGTAGGTCTGCGGGAGCTTCAAAACAAGGCATATCTGATGACACTGCTCATGAGATTGATAATGAGGTAAAAGAAATCTTATCTGGCTGTTATCAGACAGCAAAAGATATACTCACTGATAATATCGATGCACTACATGGCATGTCTAAGGCTTTAATGGATTACGAAACTTTAGATGTTGATCAAATTGACGATATTATGGCGGGAGGAGAACCTAGGGCACCAAAATCAAACGAAGACTCCAAGCCAGTTAACCCTGAAGATGGTAATACCGTAGGTGATACAGCTGAACAGAATTAATATTTTGGTGAAATAATATCTATAGACTAAAATCTACTCTCGATGAGTAAATTAGCGTCCATAAGAAATAATGAATTGTCAGTTCTTTCTACTTTAAGTAAGGATAGAAAATTTGGTACTGACGGTATTCGTGGACCGGTAACCTCCACAATGAATCCTCTATTTGTTACCAAGCTTGGATGGGCTGCAGGATCTATTCTTAAAGAAGAGGGTATGTCTAAAGTTCTTATAGGCAAAGATACAAGAATCTCTGGCTATATGTATGAATCAGCCTTACAAGCAGGTTTCATCTCTGCAGGAATGGATGTGACATTACTAGGTCCTCTGCCTACTCCCGGCGTTTCTTATCTAGCAAACTCTAATAATCAAGTAGGCTTAGTTATTAGTGCTTCACATAACCTATTTGAAGATAATGGTATTAAGTTTTTTAATAAAGATGGTCAGAAATTTTCAGCCGAATTAGAAAAAAGGATCGAAACTAAACTTACTCAAGAAATGGTTGCAGTCGAATCAATAAATCTTGGTAAAGCCTCTAGGATGAATGATGCTCAGGGACGTTACATAGAATTCTGTAAATCATCCTTCACAGACTTAGATTTAAATGGATTATCAATTCTTTTAGATTGTGCCAATGGAGCAACTTATTCAGTCGCGCCGAAAGTTTTTTCAGAGCTAGGAGCAAAAGTTGAAACAATCGGCTCATCTCCTGATGGAATTAATATCAATCAAAATTGCGGCTCTACTAATCCTGATTTCTTAAAAGAAGAAATAATAAAGGGCACTTATGATCTAGGAATTGCCTTTGATGGAGATGGAGATAGGATTCTAATAGTCAACTCTGAAGGAGATATTCTTGATGGAGATGATATTTTGTATATTTTATCTAATAACCTTCCACCTGATTCTGGAGTTGTTGGCACTTTGATGACAAATAAGGCTTTGGAAATATTTTTTAAGAAAAATGATATACCTTTTTTACGTGCAGATGTCGGTGATAAATACGTTTTACAGAAATTGTTGGAGGAATCTTGGGTTCTTGGTGGAGAACCTTCTGGTCATATAATCTGTTTAGATTCTGCTCCAACTGGCGATGCCATTATTGCTGCATTGAACCTATTGCATGCCATTAAAGCTAATAACTTTTCTGTAAAAAAATCCTTGGAAGGATTTAAAAAGTTTCCTCAAACCCTAATAAATCTGAAGGTAAATAACCCTAACAAAATAATAGTTAGTGATAAATTTTGGTCAGAAGTTACCCGTATAGAAAGACAACTTGGTCAGAATGGAAGAGTACTTATAAGACCTTCAGGAACAGAGCCATTAATTAGGATCATGGTAGAGTCGGATAAATCTGGTGCTTCGCATGATTTCTGTAATTCTTTGGCAGAATTAGCTCAAACAATATGATCATTGCAAATTGGAAAATGAATGGTAGCCGGCGATCGGTGGCAACCTGGATTGAGGTAGTCTCTAATAACGTCAATATAAAAAAAATAAATCCTTGTATTTTTTGCCCTCCAACTTGTTATCTAGAATATGCAAGAAGATTAATTGATGAAAATAGCTCCTCCATAGAAATTGGGTCACAAATTGTAAATCATAGCTTTCAGGATGAGTCTTTAACGGGTGGAATAAGTTCAAAAATGCTCAAAGATTTAGGCATTAAATTTGTCCTTGTTGGTCACTCTGAACAAAGAAATTTTTTAAAGGAAAGCAAAAATGTAATAACTAAGAAAATAGAAGAAGCTTTAGATGATGAGCTATCGGTAATTTATTGCATTGGGGAAGATATTGATACTAAAAATAAAAATGAAACTCATTTATTTTTGAGTGAGCAATTGGATGTATTAGGCCAACTCCAGTCTACCCATAAAGATAAACTTAGGTCCATTACAGTTGCTTACGAACCGATATGGGCCATTGGATCAGGACTAAATGCAGAGAAAGTCTATATTGAAGAAACGCATCAATTTATAAAAAAATATATAAACGATCATCTTGGGTGGAGTCATCTACGTATTTATCCTGCAGTTATTTACGGCGGTAGTGTAAACTTGGATAATTGTGAAGAAATAATTTCTTCAACTGATGTTGATGGTCTTTTGATTGGAGGAGCTTCCTTAAATTCAGAAACTTTTTATAAAATATATAACCTAAGCTAATGGAAAATTTACTTATATTCTTTTACATACTTATTTCTATTTCTCTTATACTAATAATACTCTTACAACAAGGTAAGGGATCTGATATTGGAAGTGCTTTCGGAGCAGGGTCCTCTAACACAATGTTTGGATCAAGCTCTTCTTCAAATCCTCTTACCAAAGTAACAGCTATACTTGCAGCAATTTTTCTAATTCTTAGTTTATCTATTACCTACATCTCTCGTAGTTCTGTGATTGAAGAATCACCTGTCATAGAAGTAGAAATTGATGAAACAGGAATACTTCCAGAGGATATTTAAAGCAACTTGCCGAAGTGGTGGAACTGGTAGACACGCTACCTTGAGGGGGTAGTGAGCATTGCTCGTGGAGGTTCGAATCCTCTCTTCGGCACCAATATCTTTCTTGATTCTTTCGCTGCATCTAACTATACTGCGATCCCTTTGTTGCGGGGTGGAGCAGTCTGGTAGCTCGTCGGGCTCATAACCCGAAGGTCGTAGGTTCAAATCCTGCCCCCGCTACCAAATAAGCCCTTTATGGGCTTTTTTTGTAGGTAAAAAATGGACATAGATTATATAAAAAAAGTGTTGGAAGAGGATATTGAAAGACTAGGTTGTAAAGTCTGGGGACTAGAGTTATTTGGAAGAAGGTCCAATCAAACTTTAAGAATCTATATAGATAAAAATGAAGGCATATCCGTTGAAGATTGTGAAAAGGTTAGTAAGCATGTAAGTAAAGTGCTTGATACAGAGAATGACTTTTCCGAAAACTATATGTTAGAAGTTTCTTCTCCAGGATTGGATAGGAAATTTTTTTACAATGATCAATATAAAGATTATCTAAATGAGCCTTTGAAGGTAACTTTTTTTGATAGTCAAAACAAAAAAACTATTCAAGGACGTTTAGAGGAAGTAGATAAAACGAGTATAAAGCTTGAAATGAAAGAAGGGCAGATGCAAATTGCTTTTTCTTCTATTATTCAAGCAAATCTTATAATCTAAGAGGCAATATTATGCAAAAAGAGATTTTATTAGTAGCAGAAGCAGTTTCAGGGGAAAAAGGTCTACCTCAAGAAGCTATATTCGAGGCCATAGAGCAAGCTTTAGCAACTGCTACAAAAAAAAGGTACTCTGAAAACTCAAATATAGAAGTAATAATTGATCCAAAAACTGGGGATTATGAAACTTTTCGTTTATGGGAGGTGGTTTCCGAAGAAGATATCGAAGATCAGGGCATCCAGGTTATTCATGATGGTCAAAATAGTGAATTAGGTTCATTTGTAAGGGAGAAGGTAGAAAATGTGGAATTTGGTCGAATCGCTGCGCAGGCCGCTAAACAAGTAATAGTTCAGAAAGTTAGAGAAGCTGAAAGAGCACAGGTTGTTGAAAAATATCGCAACGTCTTAGGCGAATTGGTTAATGGCACTGTAAAAAAAGTGACTAGAGAGTTCTTGATTGTAGACTTAGGTGAAGGAGCAGAAGCAATCTTATCAAGAAATGAGTTAATACCGGGAGAAGTATTTAGGATTGGCGATAGACTTAGGGCCGTCCTTCAAGAGGAAGAAAGAGAAAATAGAGGACCTCAACTAGCTCTCAGTAGAAGATGTCCAGAGATGGTTGGAGAATTATTTAAGTTAGAGGTTCCTGAGATTTCTGAACAAGTAATTGAAATCAAGGCCATAGCTCGTGATCCAGGTTCAAGAACCAAAATTGCAGTCAAAACTAATGACAATAGAATTGACCCTGTTGGAGCTTGTGTAGGAATGAGAGGATCTAGAGTACAAGCTGTATCAAATGAATTAGGTAATGAAAGACTTGATATTGTAATTTGGGATGATGATCCAGCTCAATTGCTAATTAACTCAATGGGTCCTGTTGAAATAACTTCTATAGTTCTCGATGAAACTAAAGGTTCTATGGATGTGGCGGTTACTCAAGACACCTTGGCTCAAGCGATAGGAAAAAGTGGACAAAATGTTCGTCTTAGCAGTCAAATTACTGGTTGGAAATTAAATGTTATTGATCAGGAAGTTGCTGATCAACAAAATCAGGAGAAATCTGAGAGTATTTCAAACATATTAATAGATAAATTAGATGTAGATGAAGATTTAGCAAATACGCTTATATCAAATGGATATAACAACTTAGAATCTATTTCTTCTTCAAAAATAGAGGAACTTTCACAAATTGATGGCTTCGATGATGATATTAGTAGCCTTTTAATAAATAGGGCTAAAGAAGTCCTAATAACAATGGCTATGGAAGTCTCTACAGACGATGGCGAGTCAGGAGATCTTATGTCAGTTGAAGGAATGGAAATGACACTTGCATTGGAACTAACTCAAAAAGGAATTAACGACAGAGAAGAGCTTGCTGAGCAATCTATTGAAGAGCTTACAAGCATAATAGATATTCCTGAAGAGGATGCTGGGGATTTAATTATGCGAGCAAGAGCTCATTGGTTTGAGGATTAAAAAAATTATGTCAGCAGTAACTGTAGAAAATTTAGCGAAGATAATTGGTTCCGAAGGGGAAGCTCTTCTGTCCCAGATGAAAGAAGCCGGCCTTTCTCATACTGATGTTAAAGATGAAGTTACTGATAAAGATAAAAAGACACTATTAGAGTTTCTTAAAGAACAGCAAAATAAATCTTCCAAGACCATTTCTCTGAATAAAAGCGCAACTAGGACCGAACCTGCCTCATCAGGAACAGTTTCAATTACCAGAAAAACTATTACAAGAGAAAGTGTTGAAAAACAGACTTCGGAAGCTAAAAGAACTTCCTCTACAATTAATTTCGATGAAATAGAGAAAAAAAGGCAAGCTGGAGAGGCCAATAAAAAAGCGGAAGAAGAGCTAAGAAAGAAAGAAATAGAACAAAAAACACTTGTTACCAGGCGAAAAGCTAAGACCGGTGAATCTCCCGTAACGAAATCTGGACCTAAGAAAATTGTTCAAATTGAAAAAAGAACACTCAAACCCACTAGAGCAGAACTATCTAAAAAGGAGCAAAGAGAGTTAGAAGGAGAAAATTTTCTCTCTAATGTTGAAAAACAAGAATTTGAAAAACCCGCTGATTTAGTCTCAAAAAATATTCAAATTCCCGAAACGATTACAGTAAGTGAACTTGCCCAAAGTCTTTCTGTAAAAGGCGCCGAGGTGGTAAAAAAATTGATGTCTATGGGAGTTATGGCAACTTTAAATCAACCTTTAGATCAAGACACAGCAATACTAGTAACAGAAGAATTAGGTCATAAAGGAGAACCGGCTGTAAAAGTTGAAGTTGAAGATCAACTAATGGAACTGGTTACTTATGATGGAGAAGAAGAACGAAGAAACCCAGTAGTGTCTGTTCTGGGGCATGTAGATCATGGCAAGACAACTTTACTGGATTTTATTAGAAAGGCAAATGTCGCCGCAGGAGAGGATGGAGGCATAACTCAAAAAATAGGAGCCTATCAAGCTAATACAGATCAAGGCACAATTGCATTTATCGATACCCCGGGTCATGCTGCCTTCTCAGAAGTGCGAGCAAGAGGGGCAAATTCTACTGACATTGTTATTTTAGTAGTTGCTGCTGATGACGGACTGCAGCCACAAACAGAGGAGGCAATAAGTCATGCAAAAGCTGCTGGTGTTCCGATTGTAGTCGCAGTAAATAAAATGGATAGAGAAGAAGCAGATATCGAAAAAGTAAAAACAGAACTCTCCAATAAAGAACTCATTCCAGAAGATTGGGGTGGTCAAACTCAATTTTTACCTATTTCGGCTCTTAAAGGTGATGGTATTAAAGAATTACTAGAAGCGGTCTCTTTAGAGGCTGAAGTATTGGAGCTCAAAGCACATCATAAAGGCCCAGCATTTGGTGTGGTTTTAGACTCAACTACTGAAGTTGGTAAAGGAGCTGTCGCAACGATACTTGTACAAAAGGGTACTCTCAAAAAGGGAGATATGATTCTTGTTGGCGAACAGACAAAAAGAGTAAGAAGCTTAGTAGATGAAAATGGTTCTATTTTGAAAGAGGCCGGACCGTCAGTTCCTGCTTCGATAACTGGTCTTGACGTTCCTCCTAAGGCGGGAGAAGAGTTTGTTGTTGTTTCAAGCGAAAAAATGGCTAAAGAAATTTCTAATGAAAGAGCAGAAAAGGCTAGAGAAGAGAGATTGGCCCGCAATCAAATCTCAAATCTTGAGATGCTTTTTGAATCTGAGCTGGGAAAACATACAATCTTGAATATTGTTCTGAAAGCAGATACACACGGTTCCCTAGAGGCAATTATTGGTTCTATAAAGAATATAGAAAATGAAGAAGTTAAAATAAATATTGTCCACGAGTCAGTAGGTTCCATAAACGCAAATGATGTTAACCTTGCTATGACCACAGGAGCATTTGTGATGGGCTTTAATGTAAGAGCAGATAATGCTGCCAAATCTTTATCAGAAAAAGAATCGATCGAAATTCTCTATTACAGCATAATTTATGATCTTATAGATGGTATAAAAACTTCTGTTGAAGGCCATTTAGCTCCTGAAGTAAAAGAAGAGATACTTGGCACAGCTGAAGTAAAAGATATTTTTAAATCTCCTAAATTTGGACAGATTGCTGGTTCAATTGTTATTGAAGGTACTATTAAAAGAAATAAACCAATAAGAGTACTTCGAGATAATATAGTTATATTTGAAGGTGAGCTAGATTCTTTAAAAAGGTTTAAAGATGATGCAAACGAAGTTCCTATGGGAACTGAATGTGGCATTGGTGTAGCTAACTACAGAGATGTGAAAGTTGGAGATAAAATAGAAGTCTTTGATAGGATTGAAGTAAAAAGAACACTTGATTAATGCCATCACAAGACTTTAAGCGTTCTGATAGGATCGCTGATCTTATAAAAGTTGAAATTTCTGAAGTTTTATCCAAAGAAGTAAAAGACCCACGCGTTCAAGGAATAACTGTTTTAAATGTCATGTTGACAGCTGATATGAAGAAGGCTGATATTTTCATTTCCCAAACAAATAGTTTCAATGAAATAGATTTAGAAGAATTAAAGTATGGCCTGGAAAAGGCCAAAGGTTTCATCAGAAAAAAGCTCAGTCAAAATTTAAACTTGAGAAGAACTCCTGAGATTTTCTTTAGAATAGAAGAGTTTTTTTAGCTTTATGAATGGATTTTTAATTTTAGATAAGCCTGAAGGTTTAACTTCTGCACAATGTGTTTATAAACTTCGTTCCAAACTAGGAATCAAGAAAATAGGACATTGTGGAACATTAGATCCATTAGCTACAGGCCTTCTTCCAGTATGTATTGGAGAGGCTACCAAGTTTAGTAATTTTGCTTCTGATCTGGATAAAGTTTACGAAGTAGGATTAAAGTTTGGAATTGAAACTGATACAGGAGATATCACTGGAAATATAGTCTCAAAAACTGACTTTCCTGGGTTTAAAGAAGACTTTCCACAATTTTTAAATGATCTGGAAGGAATCCAAAATCAGATTCCTCCCATGTATTCAGCAATAAAGATCAATGGTAATCCCTTATATTCTTGGGCTAGGAAGGGAGTTTATCTCCACAGAATGCCCAGAAAGGTGGACATACAAAAAATTGAATTGATAGATAAATCTATTAACACGGCAATTTTGAAAGTAAGCTGCTCTAAAGGCACATATATAAGAAGCCTTATCGAAAAGTTGGGTAGGAATTTGAACTCTTTCGCCACGGTAATATCCCTAAGACGACTAGAAGTTGGAGATATGCATTTAAATCATAAATCTTGTAGTTTTGAAGATTCTTACCAATCACTAATCGATAAAGTTTTGCCTTGCGATGCTATGTTGAGTGATTTGGATAAAGTAAACATAAAAAAAGAAGATGTAAAAAAATTTAGAAATGGCCTTTCAATAGACTATAATGCGCTCCTTAAAATTAAAGGATTAGTAAGAATATATACTGAAAAAGAATTATTCTTAGGTATTGGGGAGATCATTGATAATAAACTTCAACCTAAAAGACTGATATCTACGAATTGATTTCAATTAGAGGAAATAAAATTGGCACTAAGTAATACAGAAAAGAAAGAAATAGTAACAAAGTTCGCAAGAACAGATAAAGACACAGGATCACCTGAGGTTCAAGTAGCATTGTTGTCAGCAAATATAGATGCACTTCAATCTCATTTCAAAGCTAACGCTAAGGATCACCATTCCAGAACAGGATTAATTAGAATGGTTAATCAACGTAGAAAACTACTTGATTACATAAAAACTTCCAAACCAGAGACTTATACAAAGTTAATCTCGGATTTGGGTTTAAGAAGATAATCAATCCCTAATATCATTAATCATTAAATTACCGGGCAATTGGGCTCTGTGAAATAGGAAAATAAAATGGAAAGTTATAAAAAATCATTCATGTTGGGTGACAAAGAGATCATCCTAGAATCTGGAAAGGTTGCCAGGCAAGCCACTGGAGCAGTAATCGCTACATGCGAGGATACACAAGTATTAGCCACGGTTGTAGTAGGTAAAGCGCCTGGCGAACATCAAGATTTCTTCCCTCTGACAGTTAATTACCAAGAAAAGACATATGCTACAGGTAAGATACCTGGAGGTTTCTTCAAAAGAGAAGGTAGACCCACTGAAAAGGAAACACTTACTTCTAGGCTAATTGACAGACCTTTAAGGCCTTTATTTAATGACGATTTCCTTTATGAAGTCCAAGTAATCTGTACTGTAATTTCATCTGATAAAAATGTTGATCCAGATATTCTTTCCTTCCTAGCTGCATCAGCAGCTGTGGCCATATCGGGACTGCCATTTAATGGCCCTCTTGGAGCCATAAGGGTTGGGTTTATTGATGGTAACTACTGCATCAATCCAACGAGGAGTGAATTAGAAGAATCTCATTTAGACATGGTTATTGCTGGAAGTGATGCAGCTGTCATTATGGTTGAATCAGAAGCTAAAGAACTCTCTGAAGATCAGATGTTGGGAGGGATTTTATTTGCTCACCAAGAAATGCAAGTAGCTATTGAAGCTATAAAAGAGATGGTATCCGATATTGGTAAACCTGACTTTCAATATGAACCCAAAGTCCTAAGCCCAGAAGTAGTTGAGTTAGTAAAAAATAATTATGCTGATCAAATTTCTGGTGCTTATGCTTTGCAAATCAAACAAGAAAGGGTCCAGGCCTTATCAGAAATAAGAGAAAAGATTCTTGAAGAAAATATATTAGAGGATGAAAATTCATTTTCACAAAATGATTTACTTGATGCATTCAAAAAAGTAGGTAAAAACATAGTTAGAACCAGACTAATCGAAGGTGCTCCAAGAATTGATGGAAGAGATCTTGATACTGTTAGACCTTTGTTTATTGAAACTGGTGTCTTAAAGAATACTCATGGTTCTGCATTATTTACCCGAGGAGAAACGCAAGCAATTGTCACCTCGACTCTTGGTTCTCCTAGACAAGCTCAACTAATAGATGCTTTAGAAGGTGAGTTCAAAGACCAATTTATGCTCCATTATAACTTCCCTCCTTATTCGGTAGGGGAGGCAGGATTTATGTCCGGTCCAAAAAGGAGAGAGATAGGGCACGGTAAACTAGCAAGGAGAGCTTTAGAGGCAGTTTTACCGTCACCTGATGACTTTCCTTATACAATAAGAGTAGTGTCTGAAATAACAGAGTCTAATGGCTCCAGTTCAATGGCGAGTGTTTGTGGCTCAAGTCTTGCACTTATGGACGCAGGTATTCCTCTTAAGTCCGCGGTGGCTGGCATAGCTATGGGATTGGTAAAAGAAGAAGAGGGATTCGCAGTAATTACTGATATCTTAGGTGATGAAGATCATCTTGGTGATATGGATTTTAAAGTTGCAGGAACTTCAGAAGGAATAACTGCTCTTCAAATGGATATTAAAATAGATGGAATTACTGAAGAAATATTCGAAGTTGCTTTAGAGAAAGCACATACTGCGAGGAACCATATACTCTCGAGTATGAATGAAGTAATTTCTTCTTCTAGAGAAAAGTTATCTGAAAAAGCACCTCAAGCTGTAGTAATGCAGATTAATACTAAAAAGATACGAGACGTCATAGGTAAAGGTGGCGAAACTATTAGAGGGCTCACTGAAGAAACTGGCGCAATTATTGAGGTAGAGGATAGTGGTAAAGTAACTATTTATGGAGATACTCCAGAATCCAGAGAGTCTGCTCAAAAAAGAATTGAAGAAATTACAGCTGAACCAGAGGTAAATAAGATTTATACAGGGACTGTAGCAAATATCAAAGATTTTGGTGCTTTTGTTACAATTATGCCCGGAAGAGATGGACTAGTTCATGTGTCAGAAATCTCAGAGGAAAGAGTAGAGAATGTTTCAGATTATTTTGTTGAAGGTGAAGAAGTCAAGGTTAAAGTTCTAGAAGTAGATAGGCAAGGCAAAATAAGATTAACCATGAAAGGATTAGATGACTAATTTGTAATATTTCAAATTTTGTGCTAGTTCGACAATTGTTTTAATACTTTTCATCCTGTTAAATTTGATAGTCCAGAAATATCTGGGCTTTTGTTTAACAAAAAATGGGTGAGATATTATGATGGAAAATGCAAAACGCATAGTAAGCGACTTAACGGGTATTGGTGTAGCTTTGATTGCTCTTGGTGTTGTGCTTGGAGTTGTTATTGGCACTGATGTAGCTTTCGTACCTAATGTACTTGAAAATCTTCTAGGAGCAGTAGCAATGCTGGGAGACTCAGGTCTTGTAGGTATTATAGTTCTATTAATTGTTATGGAATTGCTTAGATAGTTATTAAAATGCTAAAAATAGAAGGGGGTTCTGAGAACCCCTTTCTTTTTGTAGTTAAGGAGCAGGTTAAAAAATGACAGACATAATAAATAGAATTTCTAGAGTTTTGTGGGACATAACAAAATTTCTAGGATTAATTGTGGCAGTAGCCATATTAGTTTCAATGTTGTTCGGTAGTAATGTACCTTTCTTCGGAGGAGTACTTGATAATACTCAAGTTATCATTGAAACACTTGGATCTGAAGGTTTGGGTCTTATTATCGCAATAATCATTATCTTGAGTATATGGAACTCAAGATCAAATTAAAAAAGGATTTTTTGAAAAGGCATCCTAGGATGCCTTTTTTTCGATGAAAAAATTAGTAAACATAGAAGATAATATAAAAATAGGCTCTACTGGTTCGAGGGATCTAACTGGAGATTTATTTTGTCCGCCTGAAGATGAGGCTAATGGTTCTGGGATAGTAATTATCCATGGAGGAGGCTGGAGAGAAGGAGACAAAAATCAATTACGTGGTTATGGAATCTTACTTGCTAGGGAAGGGTTTACCTGCCTCTCAGCTTCTTATAGATTATCTCAAGAAGAGATTTGGCCTGCACAGATACAAGATGTGAATTGTGCAATACGTTATATAAGGGCAAATTCAGATAAATTAAAAATAGATCCAAATAGAATTGGTATTACAGGAAATTCTGCTGGTGGCCACCTATCCTTAATGGCAGCTCTATCGGATATAGATCCAAGTTTTGAAGGTGAAGGCGGAAATAATCATGTTACTTCAGAAGTAAAAGCTGTATGCGCCATATATCCTCCAGCACAAATAAGAAAATATGAGGATACCGATGCCATATTTGATGCTTACAAGGCCTTAATGGGTAATGATGCCTCTCAAGATGACTTCGATAAAGCTAGCCCTATTTTACAAATAAATAATCAGTTTCCTCCCACAATGCTGATTCACGGTTCAACTGATTCGGTTGTAAAACTATCTGACTCGACAGATTTATATACAAAGTTAACCAATCTAAATATACCTACTGAACTTCATATATTTTCTCAAGAGGAGCATGCCTTTGATTCTCAGAAGGGATATGGAAGAACTGTTGCAGATCTGCAGAATTTATTTTTTAAGAAGTATCTTTAAGACTAGTGGTGGTTGTGGGTGGGCTTGAACCACCGACCTCGGCATTATGAATGCCGCGCTCTAACCAGCTGAGCTACACAACCGTGTTGCGAATTTTAGAGATCAGTTAGGATAAAGTCGAGTAACTATTAAACATTAAACCTAAAATGCATTATGTCGCCATCTTTAACAATATATTCATTACCCTCAGAACGCAGTTTTCCTGCTTCCTTAGCTCCCAATTCACCTGAATATTCGACATAATCGTCATAAGCAATTGTCTCAGCTCTAATAAATCCTTTTTGAAAGTCAGTATGAATTACTCCAGCGGCTTCAGGAGCTGTAGAACCTTGTTTTGTTGTCCAGGCCCTGACTTCCTTTTCCCCAGCAGTAAAGTAAGTTATCAAAGATAACATCTTGTAACTTTCCCTTATAAGTTTATTGAGACCTGGCTCTTCTAGTCCCATATCCTTTAAGAATTCAATTCCCTCTTCAAAATCAAGCTCAGCGATTTCAGCCTCAAGTTGATTACACATAGGAATAACCGTTGAGTCTCTTTCTTCAGCATAGCTAACCAGATCTTCAAGCAAAATGTTATCAGAATCTAATTCTTCAACATTTCCTACATATAAACATGGTTTTACGGTTATCAAGCCTAACTCTTTAAAGGCTTCTTGGTCATTTTTAAAACTCTCGGTATTTCTTCCTAAAATTCCGCTACTTAATTCCGCAGATAGATTCTGGAATTTATCTCTTTGAATCATTACCTCTTTGTCACCTGATCTAGTGGCCTTTTCCAGTCTAAGTAACGCGTTTGACAAAGTTTCAATATCGGCGAGAAGAAGTTCAGTTTCTACTGTTTCTAGATCTACCACAGGATTCACTTCATCATGCACATGCGTAATGTCAGGATTTTCGAAACATCTAATAACATGCAGAATTGCTTGTGTTTCTCTTATATGAGAAAGAAATTTATTTCCTAAACCTTCTCCTTCCGATGCACCTTTCACTAGCCCTGCAATGTCTACGAACTCTGTAGTTGTAGGTATTATTTTTTCAGGATTTACTATCTTAGCGACTTTATTAAGTCTTGGATCTGGGACAGGAACGATACCTTTATTAGGTTCAATAGTACAAAAAGGAAAATTTTGCGCTTCGATCCCTGCAGCTGTTAAGGCATTAAATAATGTTGATTTGCCAACATTTGGAAGTCCAACTATCCCACACTTAAGACTCATTATTTTCTTCCTTAATTGTGTGGTAATTCATTACAGTCTTTTGCCAGCCATCTTGGATTATTTTTTCTCCCAGATCTAGGTAATTTATAAGATTACTCATTAATTTTTCTCTTTCTTCAACTGAGGCCTTTTTTAAGACATATGAAATGATATCTTTATCTTTCTCCGGTTTGCCTATTCCAATTCTTAATCTTTTAAAAGAGTTATCTCCTTGTAAATGATCTATTATGCTTCTAAGGCCATTATGGCCTCCATGTCCGCCTGACTCTTTAAGCTTAATTTCTGAATTAGGCAGATCCAATTCATCATGAGCGATTAAAATTTGTTCTGTTCTAAGATTAAAAAATTTTTTTGTTTTTGACACGCATAAACCACTTTCATTCATATAGGTAGAAGGGATTACAAAGATCAACTTATAATTTTCATTAACAAATTCAGCGAATTGACCTTGGATTTGTCTCTCTTTTTTTAGAGTTAATGAGTATTTACTGCAAAGCAGATCTACGTAATCAGCACCAGCATTATGTCGAGTGAGTGCATAGTCTTTACCAGGATTACCTAACCCTAATATCAATAATGGTTCCATGAGGTCTTATTGGAGGATTATTCGTCTGCCTCTTCTTGGCCTTCACTAGATTCTGCACCGTCTTCTTCAGAAGATTCTCCATCTTCTTCTGTTTCAATGATTTCAGGTTCAACATCAAGTACTTTTGCTTCAGTCACTGAAACTACAGCCTGATCTCTATCATCGCCTAGAGCAAGTGATGGAATTTCTACACCTTCAGGTAGATTAAGCGCTGATAAAAATATTGAGTCCCCAACATCTAGTTCAGCTACATCTACTTCGAGGTATTCTGGAAGATTAGAAGCTAGACAACTTATATCGATATCATTAATTAGACGAGAAATTGCACCACCATGCATTTTAACGCCCATACAGTTATCTTCATTTAAGAATCTTACAGGAACAGAGATACTAATTTTCGTGTCAGGATTAACTCTTTGAAGGTCTGCATGCAGAACTCTTTGAGTAGCTGGATGTCTTTGAATTTCTTTTACGATAACATTTTGCTCATCGCCTGAAATATTTATGTTCAATATTTGAGTAGCAAATCCAGGTATCTCAGATGCTTTTGCAATATCCTTCTCTAAAATAGATATTCTTATAGGGTCTTTTTCTCCACCATATATCACAGCTGGTACTGAACCCATTCTTCTCAACTGTCTACTAGAAGATTTTCCTTCAACTTCTCTGTTGGTTGCATTTAAATTAACTTGTTCACTCATAATTCAATTGATCACATAAGCATTTCACTTATTGATTCCTCTTTATTTAACCTCTTTATGGCCTCAGCTAAAGTTGGTGCCAAAGATATACATCTTATCTTTTTACAGGATTTAGCTTCTTCCGAGAGCGGTATAGTATCTGTTACAACTAATTGATCAAGTGAAGATTGATTTATTTTTTCTATTGCCTCACCTGATAAAACAGGATGAGTGATGTAAGCACTCACACTTCTAGCATCCTTGGCCTTCAATGCATCAGCTGCATTGCATAATGTTCCACATGTATCTGCCATATCGTCATAAAGCAAACAATCTTTTTTTGAAACATCTCCTATCACATTCATCACTTCAGATTTGTTCGCTTCGTCTCTTCTTTTATCGATAATTGCCAAGTCACCAATATCTAAAAACTTAGATAGAGCTCTTGACCTAACTACGCCACCGACATCAGGACTTACAACTAATATGTCCTTGAATTTTTGTTTTTTGATGTCCTCATAGATAACTTTTGTCCCGTATATATTATCTACTGGTATATCGAAAAATCCTTGAATCTGTTCAGAATGAAGCTCTACTGTTAAAACTCTATCAATTCCAGATCTTTCTAAGATACCTGCAATAACTTTAGCACTAATTGGAACTCTTTGAGACCTTACACGTCTGTCTTGCCTTGCATATCCATAATATGGAATAACAGCTGTAATTCGTCCTGCAGAAGACCACCTAAGAGCATCAACCATTAGTATTAATTCAATTAAATTCACATGAGAAGGACTACAAGTTGGCTGGATTATGTAAACGTCTTTGCCTCTTACGTTTTCGTTAATTTTCACGCTGATTTCGCCATCACTAAAACGACCGATATCTGCTTTTCCTTGCTTTAGAGCAAGTTTTTTACAAATTTTTTCAGTAAGCTCAAGGTTAGCTGTTCCGCTAAAGACAGCTATTTTTTGATGTCTTTTCTCCATTTGTCTCTCCTATAGATGGCTGGGGTGGCTGGATTCGAACCAGCGCATGGCGGCATCAAAAGCCGCTGCCTTACCGCTTGGCCACACCCCATTCATATATTTCGCGTATTTTATTCTATTATTTGCATTAAGGGTGAACGTTCTAAGCTTTTTGTTAAAACTAACTCAGGAAAATTTTTCTGTGCTGACTCAGCAGCAGATTTATTGTCAAACTCCAGAAAAATAGTAGAGCCAGTCCCTGATAATTTAGGTTCACCAATCAATCTCAGGTTATTAAAAGCTTCATCCATTTCCGGATAAGTCCTTCTTATCCATACTTCAAAACTATTAAATGACTGGTCACTAGTAAAGTTCTTTTTACTGATTTTAGGCCTAGGTACAAAACTAGCTTGCTCAAAAGCATTTTTAGTACTTATCTTTAATGCGGGCAAAAATAACAAGTAATATTTCTTTTGATATGGATATTCAGCCAGAATTTCACCCCTTCCTTCTGCCCAGGCAGTCTTACCATATAGAAAGAAAGGAACATCTGAACCTAACTTTAGAGCAATTTCTGCAAGATCTTGGTCTGATATATCCAAATTCCAAAATTTTCTTAATCCTAGTAGTGTTGATGCTGCATCAGAACTTCCGCCCCCTAAACCCTTTTGATCAGGAATAGACTTTACGAGTTCAATTTTGACGCCTTCTTTTACAGAGAATAAATCCTTTAGGAGCTTTGCCGCTTTTAAAACAATATTTTGTTTTATAGGAATGGATTCAATTAATTCAATAGAATTTGAATTCTTTTTAAGCGTTATATCGTCAAATAATTCAATTAGAGTAAATAATGAGGATAAGTCATGGAATCCATCATTTCTTCTTTTTAGTACCTCAAGATGTAAGTTAAGTTTTGCGGGTGCTCTTAATTTTAATTCTTCCATATTTTTTTAACTTTCATAAGAAGATTTAAGTCTCTATATAAAAGAGTGACTTCTGAAGGATAATCATCAGATCCTTTAGTTTCTATTTCCAATCCTATTTCCTCATCTAGTAGAACTTTTGATTCAAGTCCTAGTAATAATTCTAAAAAACTCTCAACTTTTAATATAGGCAAGTCGTAAGGCAAGATATTATTTTCAATAAATTCATTTATATTTAGTGTCTCTCTTCTATCTAGGATGATAACTTTCTCTGGTAGAAGATAGTTTTTTCCAATATTCAACGAAACAGTATTTCCATCTTTGCTAAGAACGAAATAACCTGTTTCCTTGCTATCCATATACGAAAGCTTAAACTTACCTTCTATTTTAAAATTTTCTTGGACATTTTTAATTTCACTCGAAAATTTTTGGGGTTCCATTGGGATTGAAGTGCATCCAAGAGATATAATTATTAGAGATAAAACGATTACATATTGTGAAAATAATCTTCTTGGATTGATCATAAATTCTATTATCAGCAAAGGTTTACATAAATGATAGAGAGTATTTTAAATAAATTAGGTGATGTTTCTTTTAGATATGAAGAAATAGAATCTCTTTTGAGTAAACCGGATATAACCTCTAATCAGGAAGAGTTTATAAAACTTTCAAAAGAATACGCAGATTTATCTCCTGTTGTGAATGCATTCAATGCATTCAAAAAAGCTGAAGGTGATATGAATGAAGCCAAAGTACTTATCAAGGATTCTGATCCTGAAATAAAACAAATGGCAGAAATTGAATTCGAGGAACTAAAGCAAAGTATTGAAGACCTTGAAAATGAACTTAAACGGTTACTACTTCCCAAAGATCCTGACGATTCAAAAGATGTTTTTCTTGAAATAAGAGCTGGTACAGGAGGCGATGAAGCTGCTCTTTTCTCTGGTGATCTATATAGAATGTATTCTCGATTATCTGAAAGGAATAACTGGAAGATGGAAATAGTCAGCGTGAGAGAGGGCGATCATGGTGGGTTCAAGGAACTTGTTACAAGAATAGAGGGTTCCGATGTTTACAAGCAACTAAAGTTTGAAGCTGGGGTTCATAGAGTACAAAGAGTTCCTTCTACAGAATCTCAAGGAAGGGTACATACATCAGCATGTTCGGTTGCTGTTTTAGCAGAACAAGATGACTTAGCGGAAATAAATATAGATAAAAATGATTTGAGGGTTGATACCTTCCGAGCATCAGGTGCTGGAGGTCAGCATGTTAATAAAACAGATTCTGCCGTTAGATTAACTCACATACCAACAGGTATAGTAGTAGAGTGCCAGGATGGTCGCTCCCAACATAAAAATAAAGAGAAAGCCCTTTCATTGCTTCAGTCGAAATTACAAAATGCTGAGAAAGAGAAAGTAGAATCTGAACAAGCTGAAAATAGAAGAGTCATGGTAGGGTCTGGAGATAGATCTGAAAAAATAAGAACTTATAACTTCCCGCAAAACAGAATTACTGATCATCGTATTGAGTTTTCTGTTCATAACTTACCCGGTTTTTTAGATGGAGATATGGAGGTTATGATTACAGCTTTACTCGAAGAGAACCAAGCAAGAGCTCTAGCTAATCTTGAATCTTCAAGCTGATGGATGATTATTCTGCTTTAAACCAGATAAAACTTCTCACGCAATCAAGTATTGTAAGTTCTCAACTAGATATTGAGTTATTGGTATTACATCTATTAGAAATTGATAGGAATACTTTATATAGAGATAACCCTCCATTAACAGTTGAAATTAGAAATAAACTTAAAGAACTTACTCAGCGAAGAGAAAAAGGTGAGCCTCTAGCTTATCTAGTAAATAATATCGAATTCTGGAATCTTAGTCTTTACGTCGATCAAAATGTCTTAGTTCCTAGACCAGAAACGGAAATCTTAGTTCAAAAAGTCTTAGAAATATTTGATCAAAAAAAAATTAGAGTCTTGGATTTAGGAACCGGTTCAGGTGCTATTGGACTATCTTTAGCCAAGGAGAGGGCAAACTGGGAAGTTGTGTGTTCAGATTTAAGTTATGAAGCTCTAAAAGTGACATCGAAAAATATGATAAGGAATTCATTAGATGTACCTCTAGTCAATTCAAACTGGTTGTCTGCTTTTACGAAGGAGTATTTTGATGTGATTGTGTCCAATCCTCCTTATATTAATCCTTCTGATCCTAGAGTTTATTCTGATGGGTTAAAGTTTGAGCCAAAACAAGCACTGATATCTGATTCAGGAGGACTATATGACATTGAGAGAATTGTTAAAGAAACTTCGGAAATTCTTAATAATGCTGGCTACTTATTCATTGAACATGGCTATGATCAATCCGACTTGGTTGTCTCAATATTTAAGAGATGCGGTTTTTCTCAAATTAGAACGTTTAAAGATTTAAACGGTGATGATAGAGTCTGCTTAGGAAAGTTAAATAGATGTTAAAAGGTTATATAGAAGGTTATTACGGTCGCCTATTTTCTGAGGACGAAAGGGCCAAAGTAATTAATCATATGGGTAAACTCAAAATGGACTTTTATTTATATGGACCTAAGGAAGATTTGTACCACAGAATAGAATGGGGAAAGACATATCCTGCGAAAGAACAAAAAACCTTAAGGAGTCTTGTTGACGGATGTAAGAAAAATAAAATAAAACCTATCTTTGCTATTTCGCCAGGTCTTCAATCCTCTAAATTATCAAAAAACTTCGTAAAAACTCTTACTTCTAAATTGAAACAAGCTCATCAGCTTGGTTTTAATGACTTTGCAATATTTTTTGATGATATTGAACATAAAAAAGATAAAGAACTTGCCAAATTTCATCTGACAATCATTAATTTAGTTTCCTCCATCGACTTTCTTAAAAAAAATTCTTTAATGGTTTGCCCTACGGTTTACTGCAAAAGTTTTGCCAAAGGAAATATACAAAAAAACGAATATCTAAAAGCTCTTGCAGAGGATATTGACCCTTCTATATCGATATTATGGACAGGAGACGAAGTTGTAAGCCAGTCTATTCCGCAAAAGGGAATCAAAGAATTAAAGAGTTTATTTTCAAACCCAATAATAATTTGGGACAACTATTACGCCAATGATTACTGCCCTTCAAGATTTTATATAGGACCTTATAAAGGAAGAAAATCTCTAGGTAACTTAATAAAAGCCATAGGAATAAACCCTACTGGTATGCCTTATACAGATATGATGTGCCTTTCCAGATTCATGAAAGAGGAAACGGACAAACAGATCTTGAACAATTTCGATATACCTTCTGAGTTCATCAAAATCTTACCTTACTTCTCAGATCCTTTTAAAAACTTTCCCTTGTTAAAGCCCAGGGATATAGAAAAGCTTCAGAAAACTCAATACAAACTTTGCATTGAATGGAAGAGTGACTTGCAGCTCGAATGGGCACCTTTTTTATGGCAACTTTATTCTGATTTGCTGTTATTAAAGAAATTAAAGAAGAAAGATAGCAAATTTAATCTTGAAGAGTGGGTAAAGCGAAGATATTCTGATCCACTAAAAAAGACAATACTTAGAAACTAGGAGAGAAAATGTTAGGAAATATGATGAGTGGTCAGCTGTTGATATCTGGCCTTATTGAGCATGCTGAGAAGTATCACAACGATGCAGAGATAGTTTCTAGGACAGTTGAAGGACCAATTCATAGATATACATACGGGGATGCAGCTAAAAGATCTCGACAGTTGGCCAATGCCCTAGAAAAGCTCGGATTAAAAGAGGGTGATACTGTAGGAACACTTGCTTGGAATACGTTTAGGCATTTTGAGTTATATTTTGGCGTATCTGGAATAGGATGTGTGGTTAATACAGTCAACCCAAGACTTTTTCCTGAACAATTAACATACATTATTAATCATGCAGAGAATCACTATCTATTTATAGATCTATCATTTGTTGAGCTTGTAGAGTCTCTGGAATCTGAGTTAAAGGATGTTAAAGGTTTTGTCATTTTGACGGATAAAGAGAATATGCCAGAAACTAAATTAAATAATGCTATGTGTTATGAAGATTTAATATCTGAAGAATCTGATGAATTTAGTTGGCCAGAATTTGATGAAAATACTGCTTCTAGCCTATGTTATACATCCGGGACAACCGGCAATCCAAAAGGTGTTCTGTACTCTCACAGATCAACAATCTTGCATGCTTGGATAGTTAGCTCTGGTAATGTCGCTAATGTATCTAGCTCTACTTGCATTTTACCTGTCGTACCAATGTTTCATGTGAATGCATGGGGCATTCCATATGCTGGAGCAATGTTCGGTGCGAAGTTAGTTTTTCCAGGACCGGCACTTGACGGGGCCTCAGTTTATGAATTGATAGATAATGAAAAGCCAGATCTATTAATGGGTGTTCCAACGGTCTGGTTAGGTCTTTTACAACATCTTAATGAAACTAATCAAACTTTAGATTGCGTCGAAACAGCATTAGTAGGTGGTTCAGCTGCTCCTAGAGCTATGATTCAAGAATTTGAAGAAAAACATGATGTCTTTTTAATGCATGGATGGGGTATGACTGAAATGAGCCCGCTTGGGACGGCAACCAGTAGGACAAAAGATATGGAGGGTATGGATATTGAAAAAAGATATGACCTTCAACAAAAGCAAGGTAAAGCCTTTTTTGGGGTTGATATGACTATTGCTGATGATGATGGAAATGAACTTCCACATGATGGTGTGGCTTTTGGAAGATTATTGGTAAAAGGACCCACCATTGTTGAGCGTTATTACAAGGCAGAAGAAAGTGCCATGGATGCCAAGGGTTGGTTTGATACCGGTGACGTTGCAAAGATACATCCAGAGGGTTATATGGAAATTGTTGATAGAAGCAAGGATGTCATTAAATCAGGTGGCGAATGGATAAGTTCAATAGATCTTGAAAATGCTGCAGTAGGCCACCCCGAGGTAGCCGAAGCCTGTGTGATAGGGGTGTTGCACGCCAAATGGGATGAGAGACCACTGTTGCTAATAGTTAAAGCTGCTGGGCAAAATCCTTCCAAGGAAGATATCAACTCATATCTTGAAGACAAAGTTGCTAAATGGTGGTTGCCTGATGATATTGTTTTTGTAGAAGAGTTACCTCATACAGCTACTGGAAAGCTTTTGAAAACTGGCTTAAGAGAAGATTTTAAAAATCATTTAATAAATAAATAGGAGAAAGCAATGATTGGATTAGTACCAGCAGAAAAATTAGTAGACTACGTAGGTCAAGAAATAGGTTCTTCAGATTGGTTTGAAGTAGATCAAGATAGAATTGATATGTTTGCAGATGCAACCTTAGACCATCAATTTATTCATATTGACTCTGAGAAGGCAACACCTTTATTTGGTTCAACAATTGCGCATGGATTCCTATCTCTATCATTGGTACCTCATTTAACATCGCAAGCAGTGCTTGCTCCTGAAAACTTAAAAATGGTATTTAATTATGGACTCGACAAGGTCAGATTTATTAATCCTGTAAATGTAGGTTCTAAAGTACGAACTCATAGTAAGTGCGTATCAGTAGATGATAAGGGCGATGGAAGATATTTAATGAAGACTGAAGTTACTATGGAGATTGAAGGAGTAGAAAAACCTGCTTACATAGCTGAAACTTTATCTATGTTCGTCACTTAAGACTATATGCCCAGACCTGCTAGCAATCTTAAGGACAAGGTAGTAAATAGAGCTGTTAATTCTCTTAGGAGAAATAAAAGAATTGAACAGATAAGCTTTGCGGCTATCGCCAAAGAGCTAGGTACGACTATTGATGAAATAAGTTCCTTCTATACAACCACTGAAGACATATTCCTAGAAGCTCAGAAGAAAGATTGGGAGACTCTGCATAGATATTGGGATAAACATATAAAAAAGGCTAAAACTCCAGGAGATTTCAAAAATGCTTTTGAAATATTTTTTGAACGATTCGTAGAAACACTTAGTATGGATGCAGATTTACGCTTAGAACTATCTTGTTATTTACCAAAATGTGTTAAGTACAGAGAAAGCAATAGGAAAAGAGTTAAACAAAAGTTTTATAGACTTATAAAAAGAGGTTGGCCAGGAAAAGACGAGAAAGTCCTAGATAGGCAAACAGAACTTGTAACAGTGCTATTTTATGGTTTTATTGATCATATAGTTCATATACCTAAAATCGAGCGAACTAAAATTCTTAGAGATTTTAGAAACATGCTTAATTTACATCTTCAAGATAGGAAGTTTTTTTAAAATGAGAGTTGATGTTCAAAAGAAGGTAAGAATAATCCAAAAGTCTATGGAGACTATTAGGAAGTCTGATAAGACACTTCACACAATTTCTTTCCCAAGATTAGCTCAGGAACTAAATATGCCACTGGAAGAATTAACTTCCTTTTTTATTAATGTTGAAGATTTATTTCTAAACGAACAGAAAAGAGTGAATAAGAAAATGGAAAAATTCCTAGATGACGGAATCCAGAATGCAAAAACAGCTAATCAAGCCAAAGAACTTCTTGAATCAGCAACCTTAAAATTAATTGAACTTTTACCTGATTACAGTGATTTAGTATTCTCGGCTTCTTTCTACCTTCCCAAATGTATTGAAGAAAGAGCTCGAGCAAAAAAATATTATAAACAGGCTTTTAGAAAAATAATCAAAAAGGGTTGGCCTGGGAAGATAGATACGGTGCTAGAAAGACAAACAGATTTAGTTCTTTTGTCTGTTTATGGTTTTTATGAATACTGCGCTAAAGTAAGTAAAAAAGAAGGTATAGCCATACATAAAGATTTCACTAATATGATAAATCTGCATTTACAAGACAGATTATTTTTCTAATTTAGATTTAAGAATATCGTTAACTTGCTTAGGATTGGCTTTTCCCTGAGAAGCTTTCATTACTTGCCCTACAAAGAATCCAAATAACCTATCTTTGCCTGATCTATACTGTTCAAGTTGTTGAGGATTGTTTTCGATAACTTCATCAATCATTAGTTCTATTTCTTTATCATCAGTTACCTGCTCTAGGCCTTCTTCCTTGATAATGTCATCTACTTCTTTCCCAGTAGTCCATATTTTTTCGAAGATATCTTTGGCAATCTTGCCCGAGATTGTTCCGTCTTCTATTCTACTTATGAGTTGGCCAAGTTTATTTGAAGAAACTTTAGATTCCTTAATATTTAAATTTTCATTGTTTAATTCGGCAGATAGTTCTCCCATGATCCAATTCGCGCTTAATTTTGGAGAATTTGATACTTTTGTGACTTCTTCAAAAAATTCAGCTATGTCTTTATCAGCCGCTAACAGATCTGCATCATATTGACTGAGGCTAAATTCAGAAACAAACCTTTCTTTCTTTTCAGTTGGCATTTCTGGCATAGTTGCCAGGACCTCTTCAATAAATTCCTTTTCTAGGTTGACTGGCAATAAATCTGGTTCAGGAAAATATCTGTAGTCATTTGCAAACTCCTTAGATCGCATTGGTCGGGTTGTATTTGCTTGAGAATCATAAAGTCTTGTTTCTTGTGTAATTTTATTACCGGACTCTATTTCATGAATTTGTCTTTCAATTTCATATTGAATTGCCTTTTCTACAAAACGAAATGAATTTACATTCTTTGTTTCGGTTCTTGTGCCGAGTTTCTCTTCTCCTATTTTCCTCACAGAAACATTAGCATCACATCTCATTGAACCTTCTGCCATATTCCCATCCGATATTTCTAAATATCTAATAATTGAATGTATTGACTTTAGATATGCTACTGCCTCTTCAGGAGTATTTATTTCCGGTTCTGAAACTATCTCTAAAAGGGGTGTTCCAGCCCGATTTAAGTCAATTCCAGACTGCCCCTCGAAATCATCATGCAGGGATTTACCTGCATCCTCTTCTAGATGGGCTCTGGTAACGCCAATTCTTTTACCGCCATTCTCTGTTTCAATGTCTAGGTAGCCATTCTCAACGATTGGTTTATCCATTTGACTGATCTGATATCCTTTAGGCGAGTCTGGATAGAAGTAATTCTTTCTAGCAAAGCTCGTTGGACTATTGATTTCTGCATTTAGTGCTTTACCAAGCTTAACTGCCATTTTAAGTACTTCTTCATTCAGAACAGGAAGTACACCGGGCATTGCTAAATCAATGTTACAAGCCTGAGTATTAGGCAGGGCACCAAAGTCAGTACTCGCGCCAGAAAAAAGTTTTGATTTTGTAGAAAGTTGAACATGAATTTCCAATCCTATTACTGCTTCCCAATTCTCAGAGTAATTCTTCATTTTAGATATTAGGCATTTTCATGTGCCAGTCCGTATTTGATTGAAAAGAATGAGCAAACTGAAGTAATTTACTCTCTTCAAGAGAGTTACCAACTAGTTGCATGCCTAAGGGCAGTCCATTATGTTCTCCACAAGGAATTGATAACCCTGGTAAACCTGCCAAGTTTGCTGGAATGGTGAAGATATCCTGTAAATACATTTCAACAGGATCATTCGTTTTTTCTCCAGATTTAAATGATGTGCCAGGAGTTGTGGGAGATAAAATAACATCTACACTTTTAAATGCTTCACTAAAGTCGTTAGCTACTAACTGTCTGCATTTTTGTGCTTTCAGATAGAAGGCATCATAGTATCCAGCAGACAGAGCATAGGTCCCAATAAGTATTCTCCTTTTCACTTCTGCTCCAAATCCTTCCTCTCTTGTTCTCATAAATAGATCTTCTATATCTTTAGGATCTTCACACCTATATCCATATCTCACACCATCGTATCGAGATAGATTTGCCGAGCATTCTGCGGGAGCGATAATGTAGTAGATTGGAAGAGAAAGATTGATATTCTCTAGTGAAATCTCAACTATCTCAGCTCCTAAGCTTTTATATACTTCTATCGCTTCTTCAATAGATTTCAAAACATAAGGCGCCATTTCTTTTTCAAAAAACTCTTTTGGGAGGCCTATTTTCATACCTTTGACAGGATTATTTAAATTTTTAGTTAGATCGGGTTGATCTAATTTAAGACTTGTAGAGTCTTTAGGATCATGACCAGACATAGCCTCTAAAATTAAAGCAGCATCTTCTGCAGATTTTGCTATGACACCACCTTGATCTAAGCTAGAAGCAAAGGCAATCATTCCATATCTTGAAACTCTTCCATAAGTTGGTTTTATACCTGTTAAACCGCATAAAGATGCAGGTTGTCTAATTGATCCTCCGGTATCAGTTGCAGTAGCTATTGGAGCTAGCTCAGCGGAAACACATGAAGCAGAGCCTCCTGATGAGCCTCCAGGAACATATTCTATATTCCATGGGTTCTTTACTGGACCAAAATAACTTGTTTCATTAGACGAACCCATTGCAAATTCATCCATATTAGTTTTGCCTAACATCACCATGCCATTTTTATCTAATTTCTCATAAACAGTAGAAGAATAAGGTGCTTCAAAATTCGAAAGCATTTTTGAGCCACAAGTTGTGAGCACACCTTTTGTACAAAATATATCTTTATGAGCAATCGGTAACCCATCAAGAGAGAAATTATTATTTGTCTTATACCTCTCATCTGCAGCTTTGGCTTGAGAGAGTGCCTGGTCTTCTGTCACAGTAATAAACGAATTTAATTGGCCATCAAGCTCTGAGATTCTATTTAAGTAGTGAGATGTAAGCTCTGTTGAAGTGAAATCTCCTTTTTTCAAACCCTCTAATTGCTTACTAAGACTAAGTTTATGCAAATCCACTCTAATTTTCTCCGTCTATAACTTTGGGGACGAGAAATAGTCCTGATTTCACTGATGGTGCATTTTTAAGTAATTCATCTCTTAGATCTTCTTCGGTTACCTCATCTTTCCTCGTAGGTTGAGATAAATCCAAAGGATGTGACATAGCATTAACTTCTGAAGTATTAGCTTCATCTAATTGTTTAAATAGACCTAGAATATCTTCCAACTCCTTTTTAAGAGAAGGTAAAGACTCTTCTTTAACACTAATTCGCGCTAAGTATGCTATTTCTTTTAATTCTTGATCACTTAATGCCATGTACAGAGTTTATTCTATTTAAAAAGATGCGTAATGTAGCATATTGTAGCTTGCTCAAAAACATTGCTGTTGCTAAGGTACGATAATAAGAGGCAAAAATTTTTTTAAAGGGAAATAAATGTTAAAAAGATTAAGAGGTTTATTCTCAAATGACCTGTCCATTGACTTGGGTACAGCCAATACTCTTGTTTACGTCAAAGAGAGGGGAATAATCTTAGATGAGCCGTCAGTAGTGGCGATTAGAAATAATCAAGGTCAAAGAACAGTTGTTGCTGTTGGGGCAGAAGCTAAGAAGATGTTAGGACGAACGCCCGGAAATATAACTGCTATCAGACCACTTAAAGACGGAGTCATTGCAGACTTTCAGGTTACGGAAGAGATGCTTAAACACTTTGTACAAAGAGTGCATGAAGACAGCTTTGTAAGACCTAGTCCAAGGATTCTAGTGTGCGTGCCATGTGAATCTACTCAAGTTGAAAGAAGAGCCATAAGAGAGTCAGTTCTCAAAGCAGGAGCCAGAGAAGTTCGTTTGATAGAAGAGCCCATGGCAGCAGCTATAGGAGCCGGCTTACCTGTTGAAGAAGCCAGTGGCTCTATGGTTGTTGATATTGGTGGTGGAACAACTGAGGTTGCTATTTTGGCTTTGAATGGAGTCGTTTATGCACATTCCTTGAAGGTTGGGGGGGATAAATTAGACGAGTCAATCATTTCTTATGTTAGAAGAAATCAAGGTGTTTTACTGGGAGATGCAACAGCTGAGAAAGTTAAGCATATCATCGGAACAGCTTCTCCTGATTCCGATGTGATTGAAATGGAAGTAAGAGGAAGAAATCTAGCAGAAGGAATTCCGATTACATTCACTATGAGTAGTAAGCAAGCATATGATGCAATGCTAGAACCTCTTTCTTCGATTATTCAAGCTATAAGAACAGCTCTAGAAGCATCGCCACCTGAATTAAGCGCAGATATTAGTGAACGAGGTATTGTGCTGACTGGAGGTGGAGCTATGCTTAGAGACCTAGATGTCTTGATTTCTAGCCAAACAGGCCTACCAGTTATTGTTGCTGAGGATCCATTAACTTGTGTTGCCAAAGGCGGTGGCAGTGCATTAGAAATAATGGATAAGTACGATATTGATCTGCTATCTACAGAATAATAATTTTAGATATTTTTACTGATACTCTCTGAGTATTATTGATCTATGCTCAAAAGAGAACATAAAGTATCAAATATTAGCAGTGAGGCCATATTCGCCATACCTGCCATGAAACCATCTAGAGTTATTTTTGCTTCAATATTTTGTCTTTTGCTTATGATTATAGACATCAGGTATGAATCTGGATCTTATATAAGATCATTTAGTAATGACATGCTGAAACCAATAACTTTCTTAACAAGATTTCCATTACAGATTTACGAGAATTTTAATCTTTTCTTCTCATCAAGGGTCAACCTAGAAAAGAAAGTGCAGTCTTTAGAAGAAGAAAACCTTAAGCTTAAAGCAGCAAATCAATTCATGGAGAAAATTTCGATTGATAATAGCAAGCTTAATGCTCTTTGGTCTTCTTTAAGTATTGATAAGGAAAGATTTCTGATTTCTAAAAAAAGTTTTTTATCCTCTAATGAATATCAACCTTTACTAGTTCTAGATATAAATAGTAAGCAGATTGTTAAAAAGGATAGTGCAGTAGTTTCTGATCAAGGCTTGGCCGGTAGAGTAAGTAGCATTGGTTTTTCGTCAGCAGAAGTTTTATTAGTTCAAGATATAAGATCTTCTATACCGGTAATTTCAAGTGATTCTTCATTGCATGCGACCTTAGAGGGAAATGGACTGGGAAGGAATGGGAAATTAAAATTTCTTAGTAAAACAGCCGAATTTTCAGCTGGAGAAAGAGTCTATACTTCTGGACTTGGGGAGATTTTTCCTGATGGCATATTAGTAGGTGAGGTTGTATCAGTTACCGATCCTGTAGATAGTGAATTCTTAGAAGTTGAAATATTTTTTTATTCTGATCCTGTTAATCAAGACTATTTTCTGATTTATAAAAATGAATAAATCTAATAAAAATCAACTTTGGATCTATCTTTCTCTTATTCTTGCCATGGTTGCAGATAATTTTGTTTTTCCAGAATCAATCTTACAGTGGAAACCTTTGTTGACTTTGCTGGTGTTGATTTATTGGAATATGGCCTTGCCAGATAAAGTTGGAATTTTAGAAGCATTATTCTTTGGTTTAATTATGGATTTGTTAAATGGTTCTATCTTAGGTTTACATGGATTACTGTTTGTATTAATTACTTACATATGCCAAAGATTCTTTTATCAATTTAGAGTCTCTCCTATTTGGCAGCAATCAGTTATCCTTTTCTTTCTTTTCTTCATATTTAAGATGGCATTTACTTTCGATTTCCTCGATGTGAGTGATGGTTTGAATATAGCTGACAGTTTATATCTGACTAATGCATTTATCTTTTCATTAGTCTCATCAATTTTTTGGATACCTACTTTTATTCTTCTTCGAGCATTCAGAAGAAAGAAAATAAAAATATAAGCTTATTGTGAAGAAGATATTTTCTATTACTGTTTGGATAATTTTTGTTTATACATGTATCTTGCTTTCTCTTTCACTAACTACGACGCAGAAAACATTTTACTCTTTTATATTTAAGTCCTTTCTGGATATTGATCCTTCATTTAATGTTACTGAATCAAATTGGCACCCAATAAAGCCATCAATCTTACTCACTAATCTTAAATTAGAAAATGATCATCAATCGATCTCAGCAGATGAAATTTTTCTTCAGTTTTCTTTATTAAGTATTTCGAGAGGTAAATTCATCTCAAGATTAAGTATAGATAATATTATTATTCAAAATAGGGCCTATACTAATGAATCAGGAGATTTCCTTTCTTTTGTTGAGACTTTAAGATCAATTGATAAATTGAGTATTAATAATCTCAAAATAAATCTTCCTGATGACACAAATTTACTCAATCTAAGCTTAGATTCTTCTCTAGGTGATAAAGAACCTAAACTAAATCTTTATCTCAAAGATAAACAAAAAAATATTTTAGAAGCAGGAATACTTTCAAGTGAAAATTCTAATGGAGAGTTAGTAAAGGGTTACATACAATCAAATAAATTTAAACTAGATGATGCCCTTATTGGTCTCCTTTGCAGAAGTTGTAATTTTAATGCTGAATTACAGACTCTAGTGAATTTTACTTTCTTTCAACAGAAAATATTAAATTTTAAAGGAAATATCTCTTTGATACCAAATGAGAATCTATTTGGATTCAATTCAATCTCTTCAAGCTTTCAGTTAAGAAATATTGACGAAGAATTATTACAAGTCAGTACGGTTTTGAATAATAATGCACAAATCACAGTACCTAATTATTTCATCAATTTTACAGATAACACTCCTAAGGTAATCTTTCCGCAAGTAAATCTTTCCAACAGTAAGTTGATAGAAACTATTTTACAAGAGATTGGCATTGAACTTTCTATAAATGGCCTTTTAGAAGACCTGATAATTAATTTTGATACAAGCAAAGAAATCTTAAAAGCCAATATTCAGGACTTAGAAATAAATCATAAAACCTTGGATTTAACTGGTTTGGTTGGGAAATTATCTATATTTAAAGGCAAAGGTGAGTTGGCTCTTAATTCTCCTTTTATTCGAGCTTCATCACCTGATTTTCTGGATAAAGATTTAGAATTTTATGACTTCAATTCTCTTGTAAATTTTAGTTTTTCCAGTAAGAAATTTGAGATAAATCCATCCAGCTTTTATTCGATCCTGGATAATGAGGAAATTGAAGGACTGTTATCTCTTTCGAACATCGCTACGAAGGGTCTTGGAGATATAAATTTAAGATTAAGAAGCAAGAGGATGAATGATAAATCCGTTTTATCGTTTTTCCCTAATACAGCCTATTTATCTTCAACAAAAGAGGGTATTGATTTACTAATCGATAATGCTCAATTTGAAGACTTGAACTTAATTTACAGAGGTCCAGTTGACGGCATATATACCGATAATTCATCAGCTTTCGCCATGCAAGCATCAGGGCGAGATATTTCTCTAAATATTAATGGGTATAAGGTCTTGGGTGCAAATGCAGACTTATCGATAAACAACTTTATTTTAAATGGTAAAATTTTTAATGGAAATTTCTTTGGTTCTGGATTTGAAGCAGATTTTAAAACTTTTCAATTAGGTAGGATTTTATATTTTGATGTAAATGGAACTTCTGAAGGGCCTTTTTCCACCTTGCTAAAACTTCCTGGCTATAACTTACAAAATCTATCCTCTGGTGGATTTCATGAAACAGACTTTTATTTTAGTTCGCCACTAAAAAAAGAATTTTCTTTACTAGATAAAAACTCTCAATTGGAGGTTACTACTAAGATAGAAAAAGGAGAGTTGAATTTCTCAAATTTTGAATTTAACTTAACGAATATATTTTCAACAATCAATTATGATAATAAAACAGGCTTTAAAGAAGGTTATGTTTCTTTAAAAGTAAACTCTATGCCTATTATTCTGGATTTAGATGTAGAGAATACAGGCCGAGGGTATAGTCTTTTTTCTTCTAAGAATTCCTTTCAAATCAAAAATTTATTTCCAATTGGTTTAAGAGATTCAATCTCTGGCACTTCATCAACAGCAATTCAAGTTGCTGTTCCATCTTTAATAAGAGGTCAGGATATAAAAAAATCGTACTTAGAGCTTTCCTCTAACCTCATTGGAACTGAGATGAAATTTCCTGATCCTTTTTTTAAGTCTAAAGAAGATTCAACAGACCTCAACATACTATTTTATCCCTCATACAGTAAGGAATACTCAAGGCTTCAATTTAAACTTGGAGAAATTATTAGAGGAAAATTAAATCTTTTTAACGATAATGCAGAGGGATTTATTATCGCAGGAAAAGAAAAGCAATCGATCAGTACGGAAAGTGGAAAGATTTCTCTAATAGGGAATATCGATAAACTTGATTTATCTATTTTTTCCCTTCTTGGAAAATCTGTTGACAACAAAGTATCAGATATAGAAATTAAAAAACTCCAAATAAATGAGGTATTTTTATCTAATTTTTACCTTCCAAAAACAATAATCAAATCTGGAAATTCTAATCAGTTTTTCGAGTTGATAGTTTCTAATGATAGTTTATCTGGAAGTCTCTATCTTCCGAAGAAAACTAACCAAGTTCCAATAATAGATCTTGATTACATCAATTTAAATTTTTCTGAATCAACATCAGGTTCATCTTTCTTAGATTTGTACAAAAATTTATCAATGCCATTGCAGTTTAAAACAGATTCTTTAGTAATAAATTCCTTTGAATTTGGAAACTGGGAGTTTGAATTATCTAATTCAAATACTTCCCTTATATTGGATGAAATTAAAGGAACTTATGGAAAATGGGGTCTTACAAAGAATAAGAATAATGTTTCGAGATTAAATATTACAAAAAATGAATTGGGCTGGAATACTAATTTAGAATCTAAAATTTATTCTGGATCTCCTGAAAAGGCTTTTAAGCAAATAGGAATAGATCCTAACTTTGAAATGGATACAATTTTTGTAGAGACAAATGTATCTTGGCAATCTTTGCCTTGGGATTTTGATTATATGCAGGTATTAGGTGATGTGTATATTGAAGTTGAAGGATTGTTAATTAAGAACAGAGAAGACCTCCAAGCTCAAAACAATCTTCTAAGATTGGTAAATATATTTAATGTAACTGATTCCTTTGAGAAGGTAACAAATTTAGATTTCAGAAAATTATACAAATCAGGTTTTAGTGCTGATAATGTAAGAGGGGATATATTGCTGACTAAGGACTCTATTAAATTAAAAAAGCCTTTGGTATTCAAAAGCGGATCTAGCGAGTTTAAGTGGAAAGGAGTTATTGGAAGGAACGAAAAAGGTTACCTAGATAGTCTTGCCTTAGACGTTACTATGACTTTACCTCTAAGGGAATATCTTCCAGCATACGCTTTCCTATTAGGAGGCCCTATAACTGCTGGCGTGGTTTACATTGCTGGTAAGGCATTTGAGAGAAACTTGGATCAAATAAGTTCTGGATCTTGGTCCGTTACTGGAACATTACAAGATCCAAAAACTGATTTTAATGGCTGGTTCGAGGAATCTGATTAATAATTTATAAGCGATATCTTTCTCTTGAAGACGGGATTTCTAGTTCAAGTCGGTATTTTGTAATTGTTCTTCTGGATAAAACTACACCAAAGCTATCTTGAAGTACAAATTTAAGATTTTCATCGCTAAGTGGGTTAGATTTATTTTCATTTAAGATTATTTGGCCCAGCAAAATTTGTAAATCCTCTCCAGTAACATCTTTACCTTCCTTGTGTTTGTTTATTCTTCTCTCTAACAACGCAATCAATGGAACTACTTTATTTGGCAGTTGAATATATTTATTCCGAACAATTCTAGAAACTGTTGATGTACTTAATTCAAGTTTATCTGCTATTTCTTTATTCGATATTGCTCTTTTCCCTGCTTTACCGTCGAGAAAATTCTTTTGAGCCTCGACAATAAATTCAGAAACTACTAGAAGTGTTTGTTGCCGTCTTTCAAGACCATTTAGAAAAGACTTAGAAGCAATCATTCCCTCATTTTCTATAGAATTTATCTTACTCTTAACTCTTTGTATTAATTCTTTAGACATAAAGTCATCATTCAAAGAAACATGCCATTCGTTTTTATCTTTTAAGGCCACTAGATCCGGTCTTATATAATTTTGAACAGTACTACCAAAACTACCTGCTGGATTTAATGTTAATCTGCCTAAATTCTTTTTGATCTTGTTAGATAATTGACGGATTTCAACTTTTTTTTCTATCAAATTTCCGAGAGTTTCTCTCAAATTTATCTTTTCTTCATTACTCAGCTCTAAATTTTCTATTTGTATATACAAAGATTCATTAATATTTTTAAAAGCACAACCAGGAGGTTCAAAATTTTGAATAACTCGAAGCACCTTATCTATATCTTTATCAGAAACCTTAATTTGAAGATCTTCAAGAACTATACTTTTTATATCTTCATAATTTAGATCGGGATCTAATCTTCCATTACTTTCCACAGAGTCTATTAGATATTCTCCGATAAGGTTTTCAGCTTCGTCAAATGGTGTAAGCTCAAGTTGCTCTAAAAGCTTCAGTCTAATATCAGAGTCTAATTCTTCTGTAAGAATATTTTGGTAATCATTTCCCTGATATAGGACATTTTTGTATCTATCTATAAGGTATTCATCTTTGAAATGAGCAATTTTCTTATCATCTTCATCAAAATAGTCATCTATGAGGTCATTTAATTTTGAACTTATTTCAAAACCACTCAAAGATAAGAGTTTTATTTGATTGCCAAGGCTGGCTGTTATCTTTACAGAAAGTTTTTGTTTTTGCCTTAGACTCTGCTTCATAATTCTGTATCAAAATCTTGACCAAGATAAACTTCTTTTACTATTTCATCATTGGCTATTTCTGAAGGTTCTCCATTTGCTATGATTTTACCGTTATTAACGATTAGTACTTTAGTGCATATGTTCATTGTATCCCGAACATTGTGGTCACTTATAACGACACCAATTCCTTTTTCATTCAAACTATAGATTATGCTTTTCAGATCTGAAATAGCTATTGGATCTATACCAGCAAAAGGTTCATCCAGAAGAATAAACTCAGGCTTAGTAGCAACTGACCTAGCTACTTCAGTTCTTCTTCTTTCTCCACCTGATAGCTTTATCCCAAGTGTCTTTGATAATTCATCCAAACCAAAATCTCTCAATAGTGAATCCAGTTCATTTTGCCTTTCTTTGTAATCTAAATCTTTTCTTTGTTCTAAGGCTGAAAAAATATTGGCTTCAACTGTCAGTCCTTTAAATATTGAAGGTTCTTGAGGAAGGTAAGTGAGTCCAAGTGAGGTTCTTTCAGAAATAGATTTTTGATTAAGTTCTTTTCCTGACAAATAAATTTTCCCCGAGTCAATCGCAACGAGGCCAGCGATCATGTAAAAAAGAGTGGTTTTGCCTGCTCCATTTGGCCCTAAAATACCAATAGTTTCACCACTAGTTATTTCAAAAGATATTCCATCAACAACAGCTTTTTTGTCATAAGTTTTGTAAAGATTTTCAACTAAAAGATTCATGAATTATTCTCAATACTAGAATTTATAGATTTAAGAATTTTGTTGAGACTGTAGTCATAATGAATAAGATCTGACTTGATTATAAATCCATCTTGGTCTAAGAATGCTTCTTCTTCGAGGATAATTTTATTGTCCTCAGAGATAATGTAGAGTTTTTCGGCATATCCTTTGCTTATATATCCTATATTCTTAATTTGGAATGTACCCTCACTGAATTCTGCATACAAATTACCAGCTTTTTGAGTCATCTCTATGCCCAAAGATTTAATCTCAAGATTATTAAGATTTGTGAGCACATTTTCTACGCTTGAAAATGTTTCATTTGTAAGGTCCAAGGTGATTTCCTCACTAGAGATAATCAATTTATCTGTTTTATTTAATGCCTCAAGTTCCGCAGAATCTTTAAACCTAATAAATCCAATATTTTTGTTATAAATTGCTTCTTTCGAATTGATATTTACCAATAATTTATTTGAATTGAGCTTGAAATTTGGAATTTGAATTATAAATTCAGAACCATTGAGAGAACTAGACGATTCACCTTTTAAAGTTATTTGTCTATCTGATGAATTAATAGAAAAGGATGGTTTGTCTATAACAGAAACGTAATCAAGGTCTTCTGATTCATTACAAAAACCAAAATTACAGAACAGAGAAATTAAAACAATAAATAAATGCTTTCTAATATAGGACATCAAATCAAACCTGATTCAATAAGATCATGCATTCTTATGATTCCAACCAAGGCTTCATTCATATCTAGAACCGCAAGCGAATAGATCTTATTTGCTTGCATTACAGCTAAAGCATCAACAGCCAAACTATGAGCTAAAATTGTCTTAGTTTTCGAAGTCATAAAAGTGGAAATCTTTTTTTCTAATGGATTCTTTTCATTATTGAGTGTCCTTCTTAGATCACCATCTGTGAAAATACCTATCAACTTCTTTTTATCAACTACTAGGGCTACCCCTAGACCTTTTGAACTGATTTCAATCAAAGTTTCCGAGAGAGTATTCTCTTTAGAGACTAATGGCAATTCATCGCCTTTAGCCATCAAATCTTCTACAGTAATAATCAATCTTTTTCCGAGTTTCCCTCCTGGATGAGATTTTGCAAAATCCTCGCTTCCAAAATTCTTAGCTTCCAGAAGAGCCACTGCTATAGCATCTCCTAGTGCTAAGGCCGCAGTGGTGCTTGTTGTAGGTGCAAGATCCAAAGGACAAGCCTCTTCGGATATACCTGTATCCAAATTAATCATTGCGTTTTTGGCAATGAAAGAGTTTCTTGAGCCTGTTAT